>JAFWKV010000011.1 GCA_017511265.1 Clostridia bacterium
ACTTTATATTTTTGTTTTCAGTTTGTTTGCAACCTGCAAAGTCTTTATTTTAGATAGTTTTAGAGATTTTGATTACTTGTATGAAAACAATTTGCAAACAAAATGCAAACAATTTGGGTTGTTTTCATATTTATGTAAATTTATCAAATCTCTGAAAGTATTGATTTTATGCGTTTTTACCACAGCAATTTTTATATTTCTTACCACTTCCACATGGACAAGGGTCATTTCTGCCTATTTTTGGTCCTTCATTTACAACAGTTGTACTATCTTTTTTGCCATCATCCATTCTCTGACCACCATCAACACTGTTTATAGCCTCTAAAGCTGCACCTGTTATTTTAGCTTGTTCTTGTCTTTTTACTCCTTCTCTTTTACGTACATGCATAAGAAGTTTAACAACATCAACCTTGATATTTGCAACCATTTCTTCAAACATATCCATACCTTCAACTCTGTATTTTACAACAGGGTCTTGTTGTCCATAAGCACGAAGTCCTATACCGTTTTTAAGTTCATCCATAGCGTCAATGTGATCCATCCATTTTTCGTCAACAACTTTAAGCATAACTACTCTTTCAAGTTCTCTAAATTCATCTGGATTTGCAATCTCTGCTTCTTTTTCTTCATAGTGTTTGTGAGCTTTTTCTTTTAATAGTTCTATAACTTTTTGATAGTCTGCTTTATTTTCTTTTAAGTCATCATTCATATTTAAGCCAAATATTTGATCAATTTCATTACTTAATGATTCAACATTTAGTACTTGTTTTTCACTTTCTCCTTCTAGATAAAGTGGTACAAGTTCTTCAGCAACAGAATCAATCATATTTGATATGTCACCGCTTATATTTTCTCCATCTAGAACTTGTCTTCTTTGTTTATAGATAATTTCTCTCTGAACGTTCATAACATCATCATATTTTAAAACGTTCTTTCTCATAGTAAAGTTTCTACCCTCAACCTTTTTCTGAGCATTTTCAACTGCCTTTGAAATCATTCTTAATTCTATTGGCATTGTTTCATCTGCACCAAGTCTGTTATATACTCTGGTAATTGCATCTCCACCAAATATTTTCATTAAGTTGTCATCTAAGCCAATAAAGAATTTTGATTCTCCTGGGTCTCCTTGTCTACCACTACGTCCTCTTAATTGGTTGTCAATTCTTCTTGATTCGTGTCTTTCTGTACCTATAATTTTTAAACCACCAACTGCAATTACCTTTTCTTTTTCTTCTTTAATTTCTTCATCAAACTTATCTGACAATTTTTTAAATGTTTCTCTAGCTCTTAAAATGTCTTGATCATCTGTTTCATAATATGTGTCTGCTTCTTCAATTAGATTTGCAGGAACTTTGTCCTTTTTCATTTGCTCTTTAGCAAGAAATTCACTGTTTCCTCCAAGCATAATATCAGTACCACGTCCTGCCATATTTGTAGCTATTGTAACTGCACCTAATTTACCTGCTTGTGCTACAATTGCAGCCTCTTGCTCATGGAATTTAGCATTTAATACAACATGGTCAATTCCTTCTTTTTTAAGTAACTTGCTTAATTTTTCAGATTTTTCAATTGAAACTGTACCAACAAGGACAGGTTGACCTTTTTCATGACTTTGTTTAATGCTATCTATTATTGCATTAAACTTAACATTTTCATTTTTGTAAATAATATCATTTTGGTCATCTCTAATCATAGGTTTATTTGTAGGAACTTCTACAACATCTAAGTTGTAAATTTCTTGGAATTCTGCTTCTTCTGTCATAGCAGTACCTGTCATTCCTGATAATTTATCATACATTCTAAAGAAGTTTTGGAATGTGATTGTAGCAAGTGTTTTAGATTCATCAGCTATTTTTACATGTTCTTTTGCTTCAATTGCTTGATGTAAGCCATTATTGTATCTTCTTCCATACATAATACGTCCGGTAAATTCATCAACAATTAAAACTTCTCCTTCTTTTACAATGTAATCAATATCTCTTTTCATAACTCCATGTGCACGAAGTGCTTGATTAATGTGATGAACTAAAGTTGAATTTTCTATATCGTTAAGATTTTCTAAATGGAAGAATTCTTCTGCCTTTTTAGTTCCTTTTTGTGTTAATGATGCTGATTTAGCTTTTAAGTCTACAATGTAATCATAGTTTTCGTTGTCTTCTAATTGTTCCTCATCTTTTACATCTTCTTCAACAATAACTTTTGGACTTAGCTTTGTAACAAAATCATTTGCTTTTTTATATAAGTCTGAAGATGCACTACCTCTACCAGAAATTATAAGTGGTGTACGTGCTTCGTCTATTAAAATACTATCTATCTCGTCTACGATAGCATAGTTTAGACCTCTTTGAACTAGTTGATTTTTGTATATAACCATATTATCTCTTAAGTAGTCAAATCCAAATTCGTTGTTTGTTCCATAAGTTATGTCGCAATTATATGCTTGTTGCTTTTTATGAGGTTCTAAGCCTGCAATTGCAAGTCCTACTGTTAAACCTAAGAATTTGTATAGTTTGCCCATCCACTCACTATCTCTTTTGGCTAAGTAGTCGTTTACTGTAACAACATGTACGCCTTTACCTGTAAGTGCATTTAGGTATACAGGAAGTGTTGCAACTAATGTTTTACCTTCACCTGTTTTCATTTCTGCAATTCTACCTTGATGTAAGATGATACCACCCATTAATTGGACATCAAAGTGTCTCATTCCTAATACTCTTTTTGATGCTTCTCTTACAACTGCAAATGCTTCTGGTAATATGTCGTCTAATGTTTTACCTTCTTCTAGTTGTTTTTTGAATTCGTCTGTTTTTCCTCTTAATTCACTATCTGTTAATTTTGATATTTCTTCTTCTAAATCGTTGATTTTGTCAACTGTTGGTTTTAGTCTTTTTACTTCTTTCTCACTGTATGATTTAAATAAACCCATTTTTATTCCTCCAATTTTTTAAAATTTAACTATTCACAGTTTTAATTTTTATAGCCCTGCTTAATCGTGGTTAATACTAAATTATTTTTCATTATCTCCATTCTAATGATTTCTAAAAAGTTTTTCAAACTTTTTGAAATCATTGAACGGTCCCCACAATTCATTGCAAATAATTTGAGTATTAACCACTTGCGCGGGCTTTAAGATAAGTGACTGTGAATAGTAACGTACTTTAAAACTACTTAATAATAATTTTATAAAAATTGCCTTTGCCTATTTGTAAAATTGTTTCATTTTTAATGGCAGTAATGCTTGATAAGTCTGTTACTTTTTCGCCATTTATTTTTACTGCACTTTGTGCAAATAGTCTTTTTATTTCTCCTTTTGATGAATATTTACCAGTTGATAATATTGCTTCGACTAGGCTATTTCCCATATTATCTGTTTTCTTAACTAAAAGTTCTGGTGTGTCTTCAGGAGCTACTTGTTGTTGAAAAGCAGATTTGAAACTTTCTTCTGCTTTTTCCGCTTCTTGCTTAGTATGATATAGCTTTGTTATTTCTTTTGCAAGTTCCATTTTAATATCTCTTGGGTTTTCTCCCGCTTCTAATCTTGACTTAACCTTATCTACATCATCAGGATGAACATCAGTACATAATTCATAATACTTAATAATTAGCTCATCAGGAACTTTCATAACCTTTGTATACATTGTTGTTGCATCTTCATTTATTCCAATGTAGTTGCCTAAACTCTTGCTCATTTTTTCTACACCATCTGTGCCTTCAAGTAATGGCATAAACAATGTAATTTGTGGATCTTGTCCAAAATCTTTTTGAATATTTCTTCCCATTAAAACATTAAATGTTTGGTCTGTTCCACCAAGTTCTAAGTCTGCCTCTATTTGAACTGAATCATATGCTTGCATTAAAGGATAGAAAAATTCATGCACAGATATTGGTTTACCTGATTCATATCTATTTTTGAAATCATCTCTTTCTAGTATTCTAGCAACTGTGCATTTTGCAGAAAGCTCAATAACTTCTCTAAAACTCATTTTTCCAAGCCATTCACTATTAAATCTAACTTCTGTTTGTGCAGGATTTAATATTTTAAAAATTTGTTCTTTATATGTTTTAGCATTAGCTTCAACTTGTTCTCTAGATAACTGATTACGTGTTTTTGATTTTCCTGTTGGGTCCCCTATCATTCCTGTAAAGTCACCAATTATTATTATTACTTTATGTCCTAAGTCTTGCAATTGTTTTATTTTTCTTAATACAACTGCATGGCCTAAATGTATATCTGGTGCTGATGGGTCTAACCCTAATTTTATTCTCATAGGTCTATTTTCTGAATCTATTTTCTTTAATTTTTCTTTTATTTCTTCTGTTGCAGTATGGTCTGCTGCACCTTTAAGCATTATCTTTATTGTTTCTTCTATATCCATAATTGTCCTCCATATAATACTAGTTATTTTATAACAGTCTTATTTTATCTATTTTTTAGCTTTAAGTCAAGCAATTTACATTTAATTTTTATCAATTTGTCCTTTATTTTAATAATTTTAATGCTTCTTCTATATTTATTATTTGTTGTTCTCCTGTTTTCATATTCTTTAATGATATTTTATTGTTTTGTACTTCGTCATCACCAATTATAATTGCATATTCTACTTTTATGTTATCAGCATACTTGAATTTTTTCCCTAGCTTTTGATCTTCAAAGTTAACTTGCACTTTTACCCCATTTTCTCTAAGAATAGATGCAACATTAGCGCAATAACCATAGTCATCTGTCATAGATAATATTATAACTTTTGATATAGATTCATTATCTGCCGAAATTATATTGTTATCTATTAATTGAAAAAATAATCTAGATAGTCCTATAGATATTCCTACTCCTGGCATTTTTCTGTTTGTATAGTATTCTGTTAGATTGTCATATCTTCCACCTGAGCATACACTTCCCATATTTCTGTATTTATTTAAAAATGTTTCATATACAGTTCCAGTGTAATAATCTAGCCCTCTTGCTATTGTTAAATCAAGTTTTATATTTTGCTCAGGCACACCAAAGTCTCCTATGTATTTTAGTATTAGTTTTAAGTCATTTAGTCCTTCTTGGAATATTTCATCTTTTACGTCAAGGCTTTCTAGTTGATTTATTTTTTCTTGATTATTACCATCAATTGATAAGAATTTCATTATCATTTCTAAACTATTATTATCAACTTCTTTTGATAATTCTTCTTTAACTTTGTCTTTACCTATTTTGTCAATTTTATCGATTACTCTTAATATATCTTGTGATTTGTCTGATAAATCAAGACTTTTGAAAAATCCGTTAAAGATTTTTCTGTTATTTATACAAATAGTAAAATCATCAAATCCTAATTTTTTAAATGTATTATATATTATTGATGGTATTTCAGCATCATTGATTATTGATAATTTTCCATCGCCAATAATGTCTATATCGCATTGATAAAATTCTCTGTATCTCCCTCTTTGAGGCTTTTCACCCCTATATACTTTACCTATTTGATATCTTCTAAATGGAAAGCTTAATTTATCATAATATTCTGTTACATATTTTGCAAGTGGTACTGTTAAGTCAAATCTTAATGCTAAATCATTTTCTCCTTTAGTGAATCTGTATATTTGCTTTTCTGTTTCTCCTCCCGCTTTGGCAAGTAATACGTTTGCATCTTCTATTATTGGTGTGTTTATTGGTATAAAGCCACTTTCTTCATACGATTCTTTGATTGTATCTTTCATTTTATTAAATAGTATTTGTTCATTTGGTAATAATTCCATAAATCCTGGTAATGTTCTGGGTTTTATTTTGTTTGATTCACTCATAATAATTTCTCCTTTTTTATTGTTTTTTCTATATAATTGTATTTTATTCATAATAAAAATTTATTGATATTATATCTTAAAATTGTACAATAGTCAACGCAAATATTGGATGTTAACCTTTTGGAATTAGTCTATTTTATTTTAATTCTTCATATATTTAAACAAAAAGGAAAGAAGGCTATATATGTTTATTAATATAAAATTAAGTAAATTGTTTAAATTTTTTTTCGTCATTGTTGCAATTATTATGGTAATAATTTTTGGTTTTAGTGCTTTTAAAATATATAGTAATAGTAATAATACTGTAAGTGATTCAAATATTATTGAAATATCTCCTAATAATTATACTAATGTTTTAAAAACCGTGCATGAGGATCTAGATTCTTATATAGGTAAAACTATTCATTTTTCGGGATTTGTTTATAGGGTTTTTGATTTATCAGATACTCAGTTTGTTTTAGCTAGAAACATGATTATTGATGCAGACAACAGAGTAGTTGTTGTAGGCTTTTTGTGCAATTACAATGATGCAAAAAATTTTGCGGATACTACTTGGGTTGATGTGACTGGTACTATTACTAAGGGAAATTATCACGGTGATATGCCTATTATTGATGTAACTGATATGCACAAAACTGATTGCCCAACTGATGAATTTGTTTATCCTCCGGATAATAGCTTTGTTCCGACTAATTCTATTATATAACTGAAATATAAAACAATAGGCAAAGCTAGTTCATATATAAATATATTTTGAACAAAACATAGCTAGGGTCTTCCTATGGATCTTGTTCTTAAATATATTTATATATGAACTGGCTTTGCCTATTGTTTAGCTTTTATTTACTGTCTACAATTGTTTTTACAATACCTTTGTCAATTAAATTTGAAAAAAGATTTTTCAATATAATAAGAATAATAGGCCCTAAAATTAATCCCATAACCCCAATAAACTTAAAACCAGTATACATTGCAATAAGTGTAAAAATGGGATGAATTCCTATATTTTTGCTTACAATTCTAGGTTCTAAAAATTGACGCACAATAGACATAACAATAAGTAATCCTATTATAGCTATTCCTAATTTTAAATCTCCATTTAAACTAGCTATAATAGCCCACGGAATCATAACACTCCCAGAACCTAATATTGGTAATGCATCTATAAAACCTATAGCAAGTGCAATTAGTAATGGATATTCTATGTTTAAGCCTATAAATTTAAAGGCATATAAACCAATTACAGATATTATAAATGATATTATAATTAGGGTTGCTTGTGCTTTTAAATATCCTCCTAAAACTGTTGTAATTTCTTTTATATGAATAAATAGTTTTCTTGTCCACTGTTTTGGCATATGATGTTCAACTAAATCTAGTATATATATTTTATCTATACAGATAAAATATAGCGCTACAATCGTAATTCCAAAATAGATACTCATTGTTGGAATAGATGTTACAATATTAGCTAACTTTGTTAAAAAACTTGTTAACCAATTAGAGATAAAATTTAGTATTTCTCCTGCTGCATTTTGTACAATTGTCATAATTTGTTCTGATACATTTATTTTATCAAAATTAAAATATGATATAATATTTTGCACTTGTTCATAAGCTTTATCAAAATAAACATTTATTGTTTGCAACAGATTTGTTGATTCAGAAATTATTGTAATTATTCCCCAAATCATTGCTCCTACAATTATTCCAAAAACAATTATAAATATGATTATTGAACTTGTCCTTCTTGTTAAATTTGTTTTTTTCATAATATATTTTATTGCAGGTTCCATAAGAAGAGAAATTATAAATGCAATTAAAAATGGCATATAAAAAACTGATAACTTAAAAGCTAAATATATGCCAATTACACTGCCTAGAAAATATGTACTTCTTTTTAAAATTCTTGTCCAATGTGGAGCATCAAAAATCATCTGTTTCCTCCTCTTTTTATTATATGCAAGAAGCCTAGCTATAATTACTAGGCTACCTACTTGTGGCAATATTATTCAGCATTTTTTTCTTCATCATCACAAATACTATTTATAGTATCGCTTACTTGTTGTTGTCCTATTTCTAAATCATTTTGAGCAATGTCTCCCAATGTTAACATTCCTACTACTTGTCCATCATTACCTACAACTGGTAATCTCCTAATTTGTTCATTTCCCATTTTGCTCTGAGCATTAGACATATCATCATCTGGTTTACAAGTACATACATTTGTTGTCATAATCTCACTTATTGGAGTTTGCTTCGCATTTTTATCAGTAGCTATACACCTTAATACTAAGTCTCTATCTGTTACTAAGCCTACCATACAATTTTGATTATCACATACAGGAATGCAACCTACATGATTTGTTTGCATTAGCTTTGCTGCATCATAAACAGTTGTGCTAGGAGTGCAAGAAAAAACCTGATTACACATACATTCTTTAACTTTCATTTTATTACCACCTTTCAATGTCTTAAATTTTTAAAAATTACACTTTTATTTTTTACATTTTTTTAAATTTTATTCAAAGGTGCTGTCTTTTGGGACGGAGGAAGCGATGCGATGCTTTGGGGACGGAGGAAAAAGTATCACCTGTTTAAAATGTTAAATCTAGTTAAAATATAAACAGGTGATACTTTTTCCTCCGTCCCCAAAGCATCGCTTCCTCCGTCCCAAAAGACAGCATCTTGATTAATACTCATACAAATCATAATTTGTTTCATAGCCACGAGGTCTCATTGGTGGCCTAGGTCCTGGATATGGTGGTCTCATAGGTGGTCTTTGTGGTGGGCGATTTCCTGGTATGCCAGGTCTATCTAACAACTCACGAAGCACTAAGATTCTAATTAAGTCATTTAATAAAAAATTTCTTTGTCTGGTTTCCTTTTGTCTTGATTCTGAGCGCACATCTCTAACTTCTGATTTAACTTCTGGTCTTGATGTTACAGACTTAATGTCCCTGTCTGAACTTACACTATTGATTTTGGATGTGTTTCCAACATTAACATTAATATTAATAGAATCATTTGGTTCAACATTGACGTATATCTCATTTACCATATCATCAATTAACTTTTTAGTTATTGGCTTTGTATTTTTTAAGCATACTCTCTTTACCATAGGATAAACTACTTTATAAATATCTGGATAACATTCTTCAAGTTCTTCTTCCATCATTTGTGATTCGTCCAAGTCATTTTGCATATACGGATTTGCACCATATAAATCTTGTGGCATCATAGCATATGTACCTCTATAGTCTTGCATATAGCCATTTCCTAATACATTTCTCATGTATTCTTCATAATACCTATCATACATAAAAAAACCTCCTTGCAAATTTATACTATTATATGCAAGAAGGCTTTATTTTGTGACTGATACTTTTTCCTCCGTCCCCAAAGTATCACTTAAATTTCTTTTACTAATTTTTTAAACTTATCTCCTCTATCTGCAAAGTTTTTAAACATATCAAAGCTTGCGCTTGCAGGAGAAAATAGTACTATTTGGCCTGCTTTTGCATGTTTTCTAGCTAAAGTAACTGTATCACTAAGGTTATCACACATATAAATATCTAGTTTTTTGCCTTGCTTATCTAATTCAGCCTTTACAACATTAAATATTTTTCCTGATGTTTGACCTAATAATATTAGTGTTTTTACTTTGTCTATTATAGTTTTAGCCATTGGTGTATAGTCTAAATTTTTGTCATATCCTCCAGCTATTAAAACAATTTCTTCGTCAAATGCTTTAAGCCCCGATATTGTTCTTGTTGGAGATGAGCTTGCTGAGTCATTATACCATTTTACGCCAAATACTTCTCTAATAAATTCTATTCTATGCTCTACACCGCTAAATTCTTTTACTGCACTTATTGCAGTGTCCATATCAACTAAGGTTCTTGTTGCAGCAAGTGCTGTACATATATTTTCATAATTGTGTGTGCCTTTTAATTTTACTTCTTTTACATTTAGAATGTGTTTTCTTAATTTATCATCACATTCTTTTATTACATCTCCATCTACTATATATCCATTGTCTAATTTTTTCTTACTGCTGAAATATATAACTTTTCCATTCGCTTCTTTTGATATTTGCTTTGTAACTTCATTATCATAGTTTGTAACTAATATTCCATCTTGATTTTGATATTTGAAAATATTCTTTTTTGCCTCTATGTATTCATCATAATCTTTGTGTATGTTTAAGTGATTTGGTGTGATATTTGTTACAACTGATATTTCTGGGCTGAAGTCCATACCCATCAATTGAAAACTGCTTAGCTCTAAAATTAAAATATCTTCAGGTCTAATTTCGTTTAATCTTGTAAATAGCGGATATCCTATGTTCCCACCTAAATAACATTTATAACCGGCTTTTTTTAGTATTTCATAAATCAAGCTTGTTGTAGTTGTTTTTCCATCACTTCCAGTGATGCCTATAATTTTACATGGCGCTATTTTCATAAGCATTTCTACTTCTGTTGTTACAATTGACCCTCTATCAATTTCTGCTGAAAGTGCAGGATTTGTTGGCAAACAGCTTGGAGATCTAAATATAAAGTCAAAACCTACTAATTTTGATAAAGAGTTTTTCCCTAAAGAAAATTTAAATGTATATTTTGTTATTTTATCCATGACTTCTTTTGGAATTTGATCTATTTCTTTATCGTCAAATACTGTAACTTTAGCTTTATGCTCATATAAATAGTCTAGAAGCGGTAGGTTGCTTACGCCTAAACCTATTATAGCTACTTTTCTACGGTTTAAGTAATTATTGAATTCTTCTAATTTTTCATTTATATATTCCAATTGATGTCCCTCCTTATTTATATTATTTCAGCTATTTTAATAAATTTCAAAACTTTATTATATTGTATGTATTTTCTTTTAACACGTTCCTTATGTATTATATACTACTTTTTTTTAAAACACAACTAAATATGAATATTTATAAAAAATTTGGAAACAATATATTTAATCTATGATTGGAGGTGCTTTTAGATGAAAGAAAATAAGAAAAATAATAACAACAATAACAACAA
>JAFWKV010000012.1 GCA_017511265.1 Clostridia bacterium
CAAAAGATACACCCAGCTATATATGCATTTATAAGTTATAAAGGTGATGAAGTATTAAGAACACCATATAATAGAGAACACCCAGAGCCACATGCAGATCCAAGAAGATGGAAAATGGCATCAGATATGTTGTATGCATCAAATAATCCAAGTACATTAAGAGCAATAGTAGGAGAAGATTTAACAAGAGATTTTATATATTTCTGTCAATTACCAACAATAACTATTGAAGATGTGTTAAAAGGAAATTACACTGGGGAAGAACTAGAAGAAATGGATTTAGGAAGAAAGTTAGCAACAGTATCTGGTTTAGTAGCAGTAGACAGTAGCAATATGCCAAAGGTAAGAGAATTTGCAAAGAAATTAGGGCCAGAGCTATGTAAAAAGTTTGAAGTACAATGGACACATGGAGATGAAGAAAGATTAGAACAATTACAAGAAATAATAATGCAAGAACAAGAAGAAGCCGAGAAAAAGGCATCAAGAGGGCATAGTGGAGATGAAGCAAAAGAAACTGCACATAGTGGAATATCAGCATTTAAAAAAATATTTGGATCATATCAAGGGTATTTAGTAAGAAGAGATGCTAAAGAAGATGATAAAACAAAGGAGGAATTATAATGTTTAGTAATGAATATGGTGAAGCAGCAGTAGAAGTTTTAGACATTTTAGATAATACAAATAAATCTGATGTTGCTAAAATTCCAACGAGCTTTATTAAATTTTTAGTGGAAATAGCATCAGAGGATTATAGAGTTAATTTAGATCATTCAAAAAAAATTTGCGAAATGAAGCTAAAAGAAAAAACAAAGGAAATTCTTGGTGTTATATATATAAATTGGTGGTGCGACAAAAAGGACAAAGAAAATTATACAAAACAAATAAAAGAACTAGAAGTAAAAAGACAAGAAGAAATAAAAGAAAAATATAACCCTAATAAAATATTTGAAAACAAAAACAAAGTACAAGAATACACAAATGCAACTAAAGTGGATACAGTACAAAATGAAGCAGTTGCAATGATAGAATATAAAGAAAGTATTTTTAAAAAGATTTGGAATAAGATTTTAAATTTTTTTAATAAATAAATATTTATAAAAATAAAAAAGAGGAGAAGATAATAATGAATAAAGAACAAGTGGATTTATTAGGTGAATATATAAAGCTAAGTAAATCAGCAGTTTTAATAGAAGAGATACCAGAGAGTGTAATAGAAAAGGGAGCTATTGTTATTAATTCGGATTGTTCAAGTTCAGAATTAATGGGACATTTCGATAATTTAGAGTATGTTGCTCCAGAATGGTATGATAAATTGGTGGAAAGTAGCAAAACACATACTCCAGTTTTAATAATAAAAGATATAAATAAAGTATCAGAAGAAGAACAAAGAAAATTTATAGAACTGCTTAAATATAAAAAAGTATATGTTCATAAAATACCAGAAAATTGTATGATTTTTGTAACATATTCTGACTTAAAGGAAAATCCTATAGAGGAAGAAGTATATTCATTTATGGCACATATTTAAGAAAGTAAGGGAGATAGTTTATGAGTAATTTTACTTTTTTAACACAAGAACAATGTTTTGAAAGAGATAAATTAGATGTATTAAAAAAAAGAGGAACAAAAGCAGCATTAACTGACTTTTCTGTTTTACTTGGTGGATGGGTATCTAGTGAACATGTTGAAAACGATAGTTCTTTAGAGGGAAGAACAGGATATTATTGGACAAAGTCAGATTACGGAGATACTTACGCGTGCGTGGTTATCGGTGATGGTAATAGATATTGCTACAATGTTGACAAACGCAATGGTGGGGTTCGCCCAGCTTTACCGTTCTCATCAATCTCTAACATCCCCACGAATGGAGAGAGTGGGAAAAGAGCAAGAGATGGAGTTCTTGAAGTAGAGTATGGATATTATCCACAAAAAGCAGTATCAAGAGATATGCAAGAAAGATTAGAAAGAGCATATTTGAGCGGAAGTATATCAAAAACAAGAAATAGTTATACAACGGATTCAAGAAGATATAATGCGTATGATGAAAAGTTTGCTCCAAAACAACACGAAGAATATGAATATAATGGTAAAAGATATGTTAGGGTTGAAGCAAACTCCAATTTAGGAAGCGAATTTACTCTTTCAAATGGAGAAAACTACAGAGATGGTGATAATGTTTGGGTAGAGGTTTCACCAGTTAAATGGTTAGTGGATGAAAGAGCAAAAGTTATGATAACAGACAAATTAATTTTCTCTGGAGTACAGTTTAACCATACAAGAAACTATCATACAAGGGATTTTGACAGAACAGATATAAAAACATTTATGGATAAATACTTGTCAAGAGATTTAGTTCAGTCAAGAGGTATAGCAGAACAAACAAGGACAAGTTCAAAGACAACAAAGAAAAATGAAAATCCATATAATTTAGATTTTTCTGAAACAAGTGAAGCAGACGCCATTCGAGCAGCAATACAAAGTAATGTATCAATATTCTTACACGGAAAACCTGGATGTGGAAAAAGTGATAGAGTAAAACAATTAGATCCAGACTTTATAGAATTAAACTTAAGCCATTTGGATCCAGAGTTATTAGATGGACTAGCAGGAGAAAAAGATGGCAAAGCAGTACATATAAAACCACCATGGCTAGAAGAATTAGAAGCAAAATGCCAAGAAGAAGCAGATAAAATACATATATTATTTTTAGAAGAATTAACAAATGCATCACCAATGATGCAATCAAAGGCTTATGGAATAGCACTAGACAAAAAAGTAGCAGGAAGATGGAAATTACCAGAAAATGCAAGAGTGGTAGCAGCAGGAAATGAGTTAGAAGATTCATTAGTAGCAAATGAAATGGCAGAGCCATTGTATGATAGATTTGCACATGTAAACATAGAAACAAACACAGAAAATTGGCTTGAATGGGCAGTAACACCAGAAAGCTTTTATGAAAGATTAGACTACAAGAAAGATGATAAGCCAAAACAAAAGATACACCCAGCTATATATGCATTTATAAGTTATAAAGGTGATGAAGTATTAAGAACACCATATAATAGAGAACACCCAGAGCCACATGCAGATCCAAGAAGATGGAAGATGGCATCAGATATGTTGTATGCATCAAATAATCCAAGCACATTAAGAGCAATAGTAGGAGAAGATTTAACAAGAGATTTTATATATTTCTGTCAATTACCAACAATAACTATTGAAGATGTGTTAAAAGGAAATTACACACAAGAAGAACTAGAAGAAATGGATTTAGGAAGAAAGTTAGCAACAGTATCTGGATTAGTAGCAGTAGAAAGTAGAGATATGCCAAAGGTAAGAGAATTTGCAAAGAAACTAGGAGCAGAGGTATGTAAAAAGTTTGAAGTACAATGGACACATGGAGATGAAGAAAGATTAGAACAATTACAAGAAATAATAATGCAAGAACAAGAAGAAGCCGAGAAAAAGGCATCAAGAGGACATCATGGAGATGAAGCAAAAGGAACTGCACATAGTGGGATATTAGCTTATGAAAGGATAAATGGAACATATCAACAATATCTAGCAAGAGAAGTAGAAGAAGATAAATCAAAATAAAAGCAAAGGAGGATATATGAGTACAGATATAGATAGCATAAAAAGGAAACTTCTAATAAAGTACCCAACTTTTGGAAGTGTAATTGCAAATCTTGAATTTAAAGCTAGCAAAGATATAGCAACAGCAGGAACAAATGGAAAAGTACTTTTGTATAATCCTAAATTTATAGATAGTTTGTCAGAAAAACAGCAAATTTTTATATTTACCCACGAGGTATGTCACGTAGCATTTGAACATATATTTAGAAGTGAAGGAAAAGATAAGAGGCTATGGAATATTGCAACAGATTCTGTAATAAATGCTTTACTAAAACAAGATGGACTACCTATGGTCGAGGGTGGAGTAGATATTCCAGAGGCAATAAATTATGATGCAGAGGAAATGTACAATAAACTATTAGAAGAAGAAAAGAAGAAACAAGAACAGCAAAGCCAACAAGGAAATCAAGGACAACAGAACAGCCAAGATAGTCGAGAACAGCAAGATTCACAAGGTAGTCAAGGACAACAGAATAGTCAAGAAAGTCAAGAACAACAAAATTCTCAAAGTCAACAAGAAGAAACAGATGTTGGACATGACACACATAGCTTATGGGATAAGGCAATAGAAGAAAGAAAAAAAGAACAGCAAAAGGAAACTGAAAAGACAGAAGGAAAAGAACAGGAAGAAAAAGAGAAAAGAGAAGCCGAAGAAAAATCAAAATTTGCCAAGCAGGGTGAAAGAGAAACTTTTAAACAAAATAAAATAGAAAGAAGAAAGAGGTTACAGGAATTAAGTAGAGAATTAGCCAATAAGTCATCACACGAAGCAGGAGATGGAATACAAAGAGAAGGAAAAATATTATCTGATATTGGAATTGCTACTCCATTAATTGACTGGAGAAAGTTGTTAAGACAAGCAATAAGATATGATGAGGAATATACAAGAAAAAATGCTAGAATGAGAAATGGATATTTCAGACATAGAATTGAGCAAATTCCAATGCCAGAGGCAGAAATATTATTGGATACAAGTGGATCAGTAAGTGAAGTGTTATTAAAGAATTTTTTAAGAGAATGTAAAAATATTTTAGATAATTCAAAAGTTAAAGTAGGATGTTTTAACACAGAATTTCACGGATTTACAGAGCTTAAAAGACCAGAAGATATTGATAATATGAGTTTCCCGATAGGTGGAGGAACAGATTTTAATGTAGCAGTCGGAGCTTTTTCAAGAAAAGCACCAAACAAAATAATATTTACAGATGGAGAAGCCCCTATGCCTAGAGAAGCAATTAGAAATGTTATTTGGGTTGTTTTTGGTGATGAAAAGATTAATCCTAAAGGTGGAAGAGTGATAAATATTACTGGTGAACAATTAAGAAGATTATACCAATCTTTTATTCAAGATAAAGATGATAGAAGTAGATAAAGAAATAATATTACCCAATATCAAAAGAAAGCTAGGTTTAACCTAGCTTCTTAAGCATGATAGCCATTGCCAATATATTTTTTGGCACATAGCGAAAATATTTATTTTTTTTACAGAATTAGAAGCAATGATATTACATTTAGAAACGACCTTATCATTTAAAGTATAAGTAACCTCACCAAGTTTTTGTCCTTGCTGTATTGGAGCAGAAATATTTTCATTAAAATAAATATTTTGCACAACATTTGATTCTTGGCCTTTTTCAATCAATACACCACTATCTTCAGCGAAAACCCCTTGTACACTAGGCTCTATACCTTTGCTAACTTCAACTTCTTTTAAAACATCCCCTTTTTTTGCAAATTGTTTAAAAGAAAAATTTGCAAAGCCATAATCCAGTAATTTTGTGGCTTCGTCAAATCTAACTTTAGATGTAGGTCCTTTCATAATAACTGCAACCAAAGACAAATCATCACGAGTAGCACTAGCAGATAAGTTATATAATGCTTGTGAAGTAGAACCTGTTTTTAGGCCTGTTGCCCCCTTGTAGTTTCGAATAAGTTTATTTGTATTAACAATAGTTTTTTATATTGTAATTATCTATAATTTAAAAAAGTAGAGTGTAGAAATACACTTTATTTTTTAAGGTATAGAAAGTTTACAGAAGAAAAAACTTTACAAATTATGTAAAATATGATATTATATGTGCAAATAAATAGAAAGGCTGAGAAAAGTGAATTATAATATCAATATTAGAGAAGAATGCTTTGGTGCAACTGTAATGAATTTGCAAAATGGTCAAAGGGAATATATAACTAAAAATGAACTTAATGATGTATTGGACAAAGGAATATTTCCTAAAGATTCTATTATTCAAATGATGAAATCGGAACATAAAATAAAATTTACACCATTAGAAGAAAAGAACCCTAATCATTTTAGCTTTGCTGATATAGCATACATTGAAGTTACAAGAGCCTGTAATTTAAGATGTAAACATTGCTTAAATAATTCAGGAGAGGTAATGAAAAATCAACTTTGTAAAGAAGACTTTTTGAAATTAATATCAGACTTCGCAAATGAAGGAATCCAAGAAATTAGATTTACAGGGGGAGAACCTCTTGTACACAAAAATATATTTGAATTTATAGAATATGCACATAATCTTGGTCTATATACATCTATAGGAACGAATGGTACATTAATCACAGAAGATATTGCTAAGAAATTGACTAAAGTAGGTTTAAATATGGCTATAGTAAGTGTTGATGGAACGATGGAAGCACATGATAAGATAAGAGGAAACGGAAGTTTTAATAAAACAATAAATGGAATAAAAAATTTAAAAAAATATAATATTGAGGTTAGAGTAAATGCAGTTGTAATGAAATCAAATATAGATGACATAGTTATACTAGCTAAAGATATGCATAAGAACAAGACATCATTATTTATAAGAAGATTTATAGAATCTGGAAGAGGCGCTTTTTTAAAAGGACATACTCTTAATAAAAAAGATTATGATAAGCTACGAGAAAAATTAGCATATGAGCTAGAAAACGGGAAGTACATAAATGGTCATTATCTAAGAAATGACGAGAAAATTAAACATAGAATTGAGTTACCATTTAAATTCATTAAAGGATGTAAAGCTGGACAAAGAGCAATTATTATAACACCAGATGGAAAAATTCATTTATGTGGGTTTCTTGCAGCACAAGGGTTTGAAGCCGTAGGAAATGTTAAAGAGGTAAAAAATTGGAGAGAATATTGGCATAACAGCCATAATGTAGACTATTTAAAATTTTTAAGAGAAAATTTAGATGGATATAATGAATTGCCAGGGGTTCAACAAACTAATTGTTTAGCATATGTTCAAAGATATTTAAATAATAAAGAATAATTATATAGGAAGTGGAAATAGATGTTAATTGCACTAACGGGATTACATGGAGCAGGAAAAAGCTATTTTGCAAATAATATACCATCAAAATATGGATTTACTATATATAATAAAAAAGATATTATTAGATATATATGTAAAAAAGAAACTAACAGAGATGATTGGGGACAATGGTATAGTGAAGAGCTTAATAAAGACGGATATAAAATAACAGAGACAATTTTATCATATGTGGATCACGAAAATGATGCTATTTTAGATGCCGTTCATAGTGATTTTGAATGGGGAATCATTTCGGATATTGTTCCAGATGCATCGCTTATTGGAGTTATCACGCCTGAATTTATAAGAGCACAAAGAAGAGAAGATGGAGATGTTGAAAAAGATAAAAAAAGAATAAAATATTGGCATAATGGAGGAGGGTGCTTAATGACTGACTTAGACTGGACTATTAATGGGGGAGCATCCTTAGAATTTAACGAAAAAGCATTTGAGGAATTTTTACAATATGTGAGAAGAAAGCAACTAGCTATTCAAGGACATAAAGTTGAATTTTCGGATGATAAAACTGAAAGGATAATTGAATTGATGCAAGAATCTGATTTATTGGATAAAAAAATAAGCAGTGCAAATAGTTTATTAAGTCAATACAGGCAAGATATAGCATTACATCAAGGAGGAAGACAAAATGACTCTGAAAGATAATAAAAAAATATACATTAATAAATATAATAAAGAAATAAAAGACATTTTACAAAAAGTTAAAAGTAAAGAAATAAAGATTGAAGAACTAGATGATGATCAAAAAGACAAAATTATAGGTTATTATGTTAAAGATATATTAGAAAAAAAAGAAAAGATAAAAAAAATGAGAGAATCAATAAAGAAAGGAAAAATGTAAATGATAGTTCAAAAAGCAGGGTGCATTTTATTAAATTATGACAAACAAAAAATTGCACTAGTATGTCGAAATAACGAATATTCTTTTCCAAAAGGCCATTTAGAAGAAAACGAAACAATACAAGAATGTGCTATAAGAGAAACTATTGAAGAAACACGGACACAGCTGTCATATTATTGATAATAATGAAATAGCTAAGATTCGCTATCAAACACCTAAAGGTGAAAATGTAGAAATGTTTTTTTATTTAGCAATAGATGATGGATTATATTTAGGTGAAGTAGAAGAAAAAGATAAAGAAGATACAGTTTGGAAAAATATTGATGAAATAGAAGAAACATTATCATATGAAAATCTTAAAGAACTATGGAGAAAAATAAAAAATAATGCTGAAAAGGTAATGAAAAAGAAATGTAACATTTTTCTTTCTAAAAAAGAAAAATATTTAGGAAGTGCAACTAAAATAAAAAATAGTTCTAAAGTACCAGTGAATATAATTTGGATTGAAGATTTTATGTCATGTGAGAACAAGAAAGAAATATTAGAAGATAGTATTATATATTTCTTATGTAATACGTCATTAATTGAAACTTTAATGAAAGAAATTGAGAATGTAAATTGCTTTATAATTAATAAAAATTTTTTTAAGAACAATTATGAAAAAGAAAAAATTCAAAATATCCTTGCATCAAATAATGTAAAAACACCAAAGATATATTGCATAGATAATAATTATGAAAATCTTGTATATCCTGTATTTTGCAAAGAGAATAAACATGCAGGAATGATACTAAAAGCCTATACGCAAGATACAATAGTAAAATTTTTTAAAAAATTTGATAGCAGAAAGTTTTATTTAGAAGAGTCAATTGAAGGAGATACAGAAGCGAAAATATATTTTGTAAAGAACAAAATATATTTTAACAAGAATATAGTAGAATCTGATGTAATATTAGAAACGTGTAAGAAAGTGTCAAAAATACTTAACTTAGATATATTCTCAATAGACTTTATAAAAAATAATAACGAATATGTAGTAATTGATGTTAATCCTTCTGCAGGATTTTATATGTTAGATGAAGCAAGAAAAGATTTTATAAATGAGTTGGAAAAATTGAAGGTGTAAAATATGAAAATTTTAATTACAGGAGGAGCTGGATTTATAGGTAGCAATCTAGTGCATAGATTGTGTAGTAATAAAGAAAATCAAATATATATACTGGATAATCTTTGTACTGGATACTTAGAAAATATTGAAGATGTTATAGATAATAAAAATATACATTTTATAAATAGTGATATAAGAAATACTAGTTTAATTGAATATATACAAAAAAGTAAATTTGATTATATATATAATTTCGCATCTCCAGCCTCTCCTAAATATTATTTGAAACATCCCGTAGAAACATTGGAAACAAATATATTAGGAATAAGAAATATATTAATGGGAATAAAGGGAAGTAGTACAAGACTTTTACAGGCTTCTACATCTGAAGTATATGGCAAAGCAAAAGAAATACCACAAAAAGAAGAATATTGGGGAAACGTAAACTGCACAGGAGTAAGAGCATGCTATGATGAGGGAAAGCGTTCAGCCGAAACATTAATTTTTGATTATAAAAGATTGTATAATGTAGATGCGATTGTTGTTAGACTATTTAATACTTATGGACCTAGAATGAATGAAAACGACGGAAGAATTATATCTAATTTTGTAAACCAAGCAATAAAAAATGAAAATATTACTATATATGGCGATGGTAATCAAACTAGAAGCTTTTGTTATATAGATGATACATTAGATGCAATACTATTATTAATGATGGAAAAAGTTAATCCACAATGCCCAATAAATATAGGCAATCCTATAGAGACAAAGGTTATTGAAGTAGCACAAATTATAAAGAAAATGACAAAATCGAAATCAAATATAGTATATGAAAAATCAATGGAAGATGATCCGATAAGAAGAAAACCAGATATAACTGAAATTACAAAATTATTGAATTGGGTGCCAAAAGTTCAATTAGATGATGGATTAAAAAGAAGCATAGCGTATTATCAAAATAAGATGCTAGGATAACCTAGCATCTTAAGCATGACAGCCACTTCCAGTAAATATTTTTAGCCATTGTAAAAATATTTATTTTATCTACGCTTTCTCCAGCTACAATATCGCATTTTGATTTAACTTTATCATTTAAAGTATAAGTAACCTCACCAAGTTTTTGTCCTTGCTGTATTGGAGCAGAAATATTTTCATCAAAATAAACATTTTGCACAACATTTGATTCTTGACCTTTTTCAATCAATATACCACTATCTTCAGCGAAAACACCTTGTACACTAGGCTCTATACCTTTGCTAACTTCAACTTCTTTTAAAACATCCCCTTTTTTTGCAAATTGTTTAAAAGAAAAATTTGCAAAGCCGTAATCCAGTAATTTAGTAGCCTCAGCAAATCTAATCTGAGAAGTTGGACCTTTCATAATAACTGCAACCAAAGACAAATCATCACGAGTAGCACTTGCAGATAAGTTAAATAATGCTTGTGAAGTAGAACCAGTTTTTAGGCCTGTTGCCCCCTTGTAGTTTCGAATAAGTTTATTAGTATTAACTAATTCTGACTTACCATCACGTAAGCTATCCATCCAAATTGAAGTATAATCAATAATAGTAGGATACTTATTTAATAATTCACAAGACATTAAAGCAATATCATAAGCGGATGTAACATGCCCATCTTCATCTAATCCATGACAATTTTTAAAAGTAGTATCATTCATACCAAGTGCTTTTGCTTCTTCATTCATCATATTTACAAATGCTTCTTCAGAGCCTGCAATATATTCAGCCATAGCATATACACAATCATTTGCAGAATTTACACAAATAGCTTTGAGCATTTCATCTACACTCAATGTTTCAGTAGTATCTAGCCATATTTGAGAACCTCCCATACTTGCTGCATTTTCACTACACGGAATTTGATCTGTTAATTGTAATTTACCACTTTGCAATTGCTTCATAATTAACAAAATACTCATTACTTTGGTAACACTTGCAGGTCTAAGCTGTTCGTGAGCGTTGTGTGAGTACAATACTTGACCAGTAGTTTGTTCTACTAAAATTGCTGAACCTGATTCTAAGTTTAAAGAATTGTTATCTTTAACATTTTCAGATGTAGATAAATTACTTGAAGTCGGGGAAGTAGCTTCTTGTGGTGACCATACATAAGATGTTACATCTTCTGCTAAACAGTAATTACAACATCCAAAACATATAATATTTAGTGTTAATAAATAAATTAATAATTTTAATTTGTGCATCTATATTACCTCCAGATTAATAAAATATATGCTAAAAGATAATCTAAAATGCAATAAGTTATTATTTTGCTATAAACCCAACCTGTCGACATATAAATATATAAAAAAGAAAATCTGCGTAAGCGACCAAACGAGCGAAGCGAGTGCGATTGGAGCAAGCTACAGACTAGCATTTTTAGTTCGTGGCTTGCGACACACAAAGATTTTCGACTTTTATATATTTATATGTCGACAGGTTGGGTTTATAGCAAAATAATAACTTATTGCATTTTAATTAATCTAACAGTAACAGAATTAGCTGTGTGACTTGCTTTAATTCTTACAGTATTACCAGAGTTATTTACAAATTTAAAATCATAACTGCCATAAGCTACAGCAGCATCTTTACCATTTTGAATATATGGAACTTTATTACTATGTTCGTGTCGTTCTGTTACTTTTAAGCCAGGAGCTGCTAAAACGGCATTATATAAAGTAGTACTAACCTGGCAATTGCCTCCACCATAGCCCTTCGTTTTTTCACCATCTGTAAAAATATCAGCTTTTTTATATCCTTTACTAGGAGATGAACGTCCTACGGTATCACAGAAAGAAAATGTCTCGCCATCTGACACATCAGTATCATTTAGTGCAGAACATGTAATTGTGATATTGTTTTGTCTGTTACTATCTTTGGTATATATTTTAGTTGAAAAAGAGGCTATTTCTTCTGATTCAACAGGTTCTTGCTGTGCTTTTTGAGCTTCTTCTTGAGCCTTTTCTTGTTCAGCTTTAGCTTGTGCAGCTTCTTGCTCTTGCTTTTGTGCTTCTTCAGCCTGCTTTTGCTCTTCACTTTGAGTATTATTTGTAGCATTATTATTTGTAGAAGTCCTTTCAGCTTCATAAGTATCAGAATTGTTATTAGTATTATTAGAATATAAATAATAACCTATACCACTTATAATTAAAATAGCAATTGCTATACCTATAATCCATTTTTTCAAAATAATCACTCCAAAATATTATATTTAAAATTTATTATAACCAAAAATTTGAAATTTTATATCAAGTTATGATTTTTTAATGAATATGTTTTACCAATACTTGCAAAATGATGACAAAAGTTATATAATAATTAACATAATGGCAATAGCCAAGTAGAAAGTGTTAGGAAAAACTTCGAAAGAAAGGAAAAGCAATGCAACAGTATAAAGAGTTAATACTTAAAGCACAAGAAGGTATAACATTCGAAGTAATGGAAGGAGATAATGAGCAAATAATAATTACAGCATTCCTAACAATAACAAACCATAGCTCTGAAAACTATGCCAATCCACCTGTTCCAGAAGGATATGAGCACATATATGGAGAATGGAACAATGGATTTGTGATTGAACGTAAATCCGATGGTAGTCAGTTTGTATGGGTGCCTGTTTCAACTTTATACAATAAAGATCGGAAAATTGAAATTGAAAGCATAAATAAGTATGGAGGATTTTATATTTCACGTTTCAATATTTCTAAAGGACTAGACGAAAAGCCACAATCAGTACAAGGCAAACTTCCATGGACTTCTATTACATACAATCAAGCTAAAAAGCTTGCTGAAAGTATGGAACAAAGTGAGAATGTTGAAAGTCATTTGACATTTGATGAAGAATATGACATGGTGCTTAAATGGTTTATTAGTTCCCGCGCTGTAAGTTATGCGGAGATTTATAAAGATTCTAGTGGTTTAGGAAATTACATAAATTCGATAAATGGAACTAAAGAACTAGCTAAAACAGGAAGCAGTGAAGAGTGGTGCATAAATAACATTTACGACTTTATAGGAAATGTTAGAGAATGGACTAGATATTGGATGTTTGGCGGAGCTGCTATTCGTGGTGGTGACTTCACTGACTACGGTAGTCGTAATTCAGCAGCTGATCGCTTTGGTGGTAGCTTTGGTTATAGTAGCTATGTCGGTGTCGGATTCCGTGTAGTGCTTTATATTAAGTAACACTTGATACTATAGCTAATTTGATTTCTAACACAAAGAAGGAGAAAAACTTAAATATTTAAGTTTTCTCCTTCTTTAAAATATGATACAATATTATAAACTAATAGGAGAAAAAGTTTATGGAAAATTTAAAAAGTAAATCAAAGTGGTACAGAATCGAAAATATAAAAATAAGAGAAGATTTGACAAAAAAAGAAATACTAAAATTTGTATGCAAAAAAAATAAAATTAATATACAAAAAATAAAAGATTACAGAATTGTAAAAAAATCAATAGATGCAAGAAATAAAAATGATGTTCATTATAACTATACAATTGATATTAAAACAATTACAAATGTAAAAGGTGCAAAAGAAATAAATATGCAAAAAATTGATTTAGCAGATATAGAAGTAAAAAGAAAAAGTACATATCAACCTGTAATTGTCGGAGCCGGGCCAGCAGGTCTATTTTGTGCTCTTGTTTTAGCTTATAATGGCATTAAACCAATAATAATAGAAAGAGGAAAGCAAGTAGAAGAAAGAAAAAAAGACGTAGAACAATTTTGGAAAACAGGAAAACTAAATCCAAATTCAAATGCACAATTTGGAGAAGGCGGAGCAGGTACTTTTTCAGATGGAAAATTGAATACAGGAACACATAATCCATTATGTAGAAATGTGTTAGAAGAATTTGTGAAATTCGAAGCACCAGAGCAAATATTATACGAAAGTAAGCCACATATAGGTACAGACAATTTAATAAAAATAGTTTCCAATATGAGAAAAGAAATTATAAGGCTTGGAGGGACATTTTTATTTGAAGAAGCAGTTACAGATTTAGAAATTAGTGATAAGGTAAAAGCTGTAATATGTAGTAAAAAGATTAAAACAGATACAGTAGTATTTGCTATAGGACATAGTGCTAGAGATACTTTTGAAATGCTTTATAAAAAAGGTATAGTTATGGAAAAAAAGAATTTTTCTGTAGGAGTTAGAATAGAGCATAAACAAGAAATGATAAATAAAGCACAATATGGTGAAAAGACAAAATTAAATTTACCACCTGCAGATTACAAATTAGTATATCACGGTAAAGAGCGTTCATGTTATACATTTTGTATGTGCCCAGGAGGACAAGTAGTTGCTACATCTAGTGAACAAGGTACTATTGTTACAAACGGAATGAGCAAATTTGCAAGAAATGAAGAAAATGCCAATAGTGCTGTTCTTGTAAATGTCATTCCAGAAGATTTTCCAGGTGAATCAGCACTTGAAGGAATGTATTTTCAAAAAGAATTGGAAGAAAAGGCATTTAAATTAGGTGGAGAAAATTTTTATGCACCTGTTCAAAGAGTAGAGGACTTTATAAAAGATAGAAAAACAGAAAAACTTGGAAATATTAAACCTACATATAAACCAGGAGTAACAAGTAGTAATTTAAACGAAATTTTACCAAGTTTTGTTTCAAACACATTAAAAGAAGGAATTCTGTATTTTGACAAAAAAATAAATGGCTTTGCAAATCCTGATGCAGTCCTTACAGGAGTGGAAACTAGAAGCTCTTCACCTGTGAGAATTATTAGAAATGAAAATTTAATGTCTAATGTTAAAGGCTTGTATCCATGTGGTGAAGGTGCAGGATATGCTGGAGGTATTATGACTTCTGCTGTTGATGGAATTAAATGTGCGATTGCAATTTTGGAAAATGAGTGATATAATAATGACGTGTAGGAGAAGATGTTATGCCGAGGTTTTTTGTGAGGAGTAATCAGGTTATAAATAATAAGATAGTAATCCAAGGGGTAGATGTTAATCATATTAAAAATGTTCTGAGAAAGAGCATAGGAGATACTATTGAAGTTTGTAATCAGGATGATAGCCAGGATTATATAGTTAAAATAGAAAAAATTGATAGAGAAAAATTAGAATGTGGTATTATAGAAAAAATCAAAAATAATGCTGAATCAAATGTTTACATACACATTTTTCAAGGATTGCCAAAAGCAGATAAAATGGAATTTATTATTCAAAAAGGTGTTGAACTTGGTGTAAGTAAAATAACTCCTGTTGCAATGAAAAGGAGTATAGTAAAAATTACTCCGAAAGACGAACTGAAGAAAATTCAAAGATGGCAAAAAATATCTGAAGTTGCAGCAAAACAATGTGGAAGAAACATAATACCAAAAATAGATAATATAAATAAAATTTCAAACATTTGTGCCATAATTAATGAATATGATGCTGTTTTAGTTGCTTATGAAAATGAAAAAGATAATAGTTTAAAAAATGAATTGCAATTATTAAAAAATAGTAAAAATAAAAAATTAAAAATAGCAATAGTAATTGGTCCAGAAGGTGGTCTTGATGAACAAGATGTTGAAGAATTAAAGAAAAATGGAGCAAAAATAATTACATTAGGAAAAAGGATATTAAGAACAGAAACAGTAGTACTAAATATGACAAGTATCATAATGTACGAATTAGAAACTTAAGAAAAAATAAAATTTTAATTTTATGAAAGGAATGTTTATAAATGATAAAAGTTAAAAATGAACAAATACAAGAAGAAATTGATAACCCTATTATGAAAAAGGCTAATAAAAAAATATTTTTAAATATATTAGGTGCGATATTAATTATGCTGTATTTTGTATTAACATATTTAGCTTATACATTCTTGCAAGCTAATGTATTTGAAAGATGCTTACAAACAGCTACAATGGTATTACTTGCTATAACAATTGTCACATTTGAAATAGCATATAAAAAGGACAGTGGATTACTTGCAATAAATGGAATAGAAGCTTTAATTATAGCTTGCCATGCACTAGCAATACCATATGTTACAACTGTTCACAAATGGGATTTAAGATGGTATGTAACCATATCTGGATATGTGTTTGCAATATATTTTGTATTTAAATCAATAGTAATATATACATCAGGTAAAAAGAAGTATCTAGATAGTTTTAGTGACATATCAGAAATTGTAAAAAAAGATGAACCAAGAAAAAAGGTTGCAATTAAACATAATAAAGCAAAAGGAGAAGAATAATATGATAAAAAGTATGACAGGATTTGGAAAAAGCAATATACAGGAAAATTTACGAGAATACCAAGTAGAAATAAAATCAGTAAACCATAAATATTGTGATGTGAATATACGAATGCCAAGAAATATAAGTTACTTAGAAAATGAAGTAAGAAAAGCAATAGTAACTAAAGTTTCAAGAGGAAAAATAGATGTTTTTATTACATTTGATAACTATAGTGAAGAAGGAAAAAGCATAAAAATAAATAAAGAAATAGCAAAAGTTTATATAGACAATTTAAAAGAGCTAGCAAATGAAGAAAATATTGGTGATAACATAGAAGTAACCGATATAATGAAATTACCAGACGTATTGATAATAAAGAATAACGAAGAAGAAGAAATAATAAAGAGTGAATTAATAAAAGCAGTTGAGGATGCTTTAAATAAACTTATTTCTATGAGAGAAATCGAAGGCAAAAAAATGGCTCAAGATATAAGTGCTAGAATAGATATTATAGAAAATAAAGTAAAAGAAATTTCTAAGCTTTCTACTGGACTTATTGAAGAATATGTAGTAAAATTAGAAGAAAGAATTAAAGAATTATTAAAAACTGAAGAAATAGACAAATCAAGATTAGCACAAGAAGTTGTAATATATGCTGACAAATGTTCTGTTCAAGAAGAAATTACAAGATTAAATAGTCATATTTCTCAATTTAGAGAACTGCTAAATAGAGACACAGCTATAGGTAAAAAAATAGATTTTATAATACAAGAAATGAATAGAGAAACAAATACAATAGGTTCAAAGGCAAATAATCTTGAAATTACAAATAGAGTAATAGACATAAAAACAGAACTAGAAGACATAAGAGAACAAATTCAGAATATAGAATAGAGGTGAATCTTATGCAATTAGTAAATATTGGATTTGGAAATGTAGTAAATAGTGATAGAGTAATTTCAATTGTAAGTAGCGAATCAGCTCCAATAAAAAGAATGATACAAGAAGCAAAAGATGCCAAAACAGCCATTGATGCAACTTATGGGAGAAGAACAAGAGCAGTTTTAATAATGGATTCAGGACATGTTGTATTATCTGCAGTACAGCCAGAAACTATTGCTGCAAGAATGGATAAAAATATAAGTGTAGAAGAAAATTAGGAGGGATTTTAAAATGATGGTAAAACCAAGTGTTACAGAATTATTAACAAAAACAAGTAACAGATATGAGCTTGTTATAGCAACATCAAAAAGAGCAAGGCAAATTGTTGAGAAAAGATTAGAAGAAAAGAAAGCTGAAAAAGAAGCCAATACATCAAGTAGAGAAAAAGATAAAATAAAGGAAGAACCAGCAGTTACAGCAGCTGCAGAAGAAATTGCAGAAGGAACAGTACAAGTTATAAGAGAAGAAGAACAAGAATAGTCTGAACAAATAGAGGGGGATATTATAAAAATGAAGAAAAAACATATCATTTCAATTTGTGGCGATTTAGCAAGCGGAAAGGGAACTGTTGCAAAAATATTATTAGAAGACTTAAAATATAATACAATTTATAAAAATGGAGAGTATTTCCGAAAACTTGCTAAAGAGCATGGAATGGATGTTACAAGCTTTAATGAATATGTAGAAAATCATCCAGAAATAGATAAAGCAATAGAAAAAAGTGCAGGAGATTATGCTGCTACACATGATAAATTTATTATAGATGCTCGTCTAGGATGGTACGCTGTACCAGAATCATTTAAGGTGTATTTAAAGGTGGATTTAGAAGTATCAGCACATAGAGCTTTTAATGACCCTAATAGAAAAAGCTCAGAAAATTTTAATACAGTAGAAGAACAAAAAGCAGATATTCAAAAAAGATATAAATTGGAAAATATGAGATACTGGAATTTATATAAAGTTAGAAAAGATGATATGTCAAATTATGATTTTGTTATTGATACAACTGAATTAAATCCACAAGAAGTTGCAGATAAAATTAAGGAAGCATATTTTAGATGGTTAGATGAGTGATCCCTTGGGGACGGAGGAAAAAGAAGCGATACTTTTTCCTCCGTCCCCAAAGTATCACTCCAAAAGATAGCACCCCGTTTTTTTTGCAAGGAAAGGAAGAAATCTATGATTGCAGAAGTAATAATTAATCGTTCAGCAAAAAAATTAAATAGAACCTTTGACTACAATGTGCCAAAAGAATTTGAAGAACTGATACTTATTGGAAGTAAGGTATTGGTCCCTTTTGGTAGGACTAAAAAACTTGAAGAAGCATATGTTGTTGGAATAAAAGAAAAATCAAATTATGAAGTAAAAGATATTTCAAGAGTAAAAAATGACTTAACAGATAAACAAATAGAACTAGCAAAGTGGATGGCTAAAAGGTATTTTTGTAATATTTCTGATTGTATAAAATTAATGACAGCTCCAGGAAGCAATAGAGAAAAAAATAAAATACAAGAAAAAACAATTAATTGTGTTTATTTAAAAAAAGATGATGAAACAATTGGTTTTGAAATTGATACAGGAGCTATAAAATCTGATAAACAAAAGAAAGTAATAAAATTTATACAAGACAATCCAGGTTGTACAATACCTGAAATAGAACTATTTACAGGTTATACAAGAGGAATAGTTAAGACACTAGAAAAAAATGATTATATAGAAATAATACAGAAAAAAATTGAAAGAAATCCATTAATTAATAAAGATGTAAAACAAACAGATAAACTTAAACTTACAGAAGAGCAAAGATTAGCATATGATAAAATTGAAAATGCCATAAAGAAAGAAAAATATGAGCAGTTTTTATTATACGGAGTAACCGGTTCAGGGAAAACTGAGGTATATTTGCAATTAATAGAAAAAGCACTGAAAAACAATAAAACAGCAGTTGTTTTGGTTCCTGAAATATCGCTTACACCTCAAATGATAGATAGATTTGTTGCAAGATTTGGAAAAGATGCAATTGCTGTTTTACATAGCAAACTATCCATAGGTGAAAGATTTGATGAATGGAATAGAATAAAAGAAGAAAGAGCCAAAATAGTAATTGGAGCACGTTCAGCTATTTTTGCGCCAATTAAAAATATAGGTATTATCATAATAGATGAAGAACATGATAGCTCATATAAATCTGAAATGAGTCCAAGATATAATGCTAAAGAAATAGCTAAGAAAATAGCTAAAGAAGAACACATACCACTAGTGTTAGGCAGTGCAACACCAGATTTAAATACATATTATAAAGCCAATAATGGAAATATTACTAAACTTACATTAACCAAAAGAGCAAACGCTTCAAATTTACCAACAGTAAAAGTAATTGATCTAAAACAAGAATTAGCTAATGGCAATAGAACAATGTTAAGTGTGAACCTACATACAGCAATAGAAAGAAATATTAAAGCAAAAAAGCAAACAATTTTATTTTTAAATAGAAGGGGATATTCTACTTTTATTATGTGTAGAGATTGTGGCTATGTTGTTCAATGTCCAAATTGTAACATAAGCCTTACATATCATAGTTTTCAAAATAAATTAAAATGCCATTATTGTGGACATGAAGAAAAGGTAGCAACAGTCTGCCCTGAATGTCATAGTAAAAAAATAAGATATTTTGGGACAGGTACACAAAAGCTAGAGAATGAAATAAGAAAGATGTTTCCTAAAGCAACAACAATAAGAATGGATGTAGATACGGTTAACAAAAAAAATTCACATGAAGTAATATTAAATAAATTTAAAAATGATGGAATAGATATATTAATTGGAACACAAATGGTCGTAAAAGGTCATCATTTTCCAAATGTAACATTGGTTGGAGTTATTTCTGCAGATAGCAGTTTAAATATAGACGATTATAGAGCAAATGAAAGAACTTTTCAAATTTTAACGCAAGTTGCTGGCCGAGCTGGCAGAGAAAAACTGGAGGGGAAAGTAATAATTCAAACATATAATCCAGACAATTTTAGCATTGAATGTGCTAGAAAACAAGATTATGATTTGTTTTACGAAACAGAAATAGCTTTGAGAAAACAACTAAAATATCCTCCTTTCTGTGATATTATTGTTATAGGCTTTAATAGTCTAACTGAAGATGAAATAAAAAATACAAGTAATTTTGTGTATGAATATTTAATACAGCATTTGAACAAAGTGAATTTTAAGGTGTTTAAACCTTTACCATCTCCTATTGATAAGATTCAAAATAGATTTAGATGGAGAATTATTGTAAAGGGTATTATGACAGATGAAGCTAATGTAGTTTTAAATAACTGTTTGCAAAATGTTGTTGAACTTAATTTGAAGTCTACAAGAGTATCTATTGATGTGAATCCTAATAATATGATGTGATGCTGTCTTTTGGGACGGGGTAAAAAAACATCATCATCTCCATTGGTTATATTTATTAAACATTACGACCTTGTTGTCGCTTTCTTTCACTAAAATTTATATTAGTGAAGAGAAAGCTCCAGACGACTACGCTTTGCTCCGCCTACGCGGTCTACATTTTTTAATAAATATAACCAATGGAGATGGTGATGTTTTTTTGCCCCGTCCCAAAAGACAGCAATCTACAAAATCACTGCTTTACTTTTTACTAAATTTGCTATATAATATAGAAAAAGTTTTAATTATAAGAAGGGGAGAATTAATAATGGCTATTAGGACGATTAGAGAAAATGGAGATGAAATTCTAAAAAAGAAATCAAGAGAAGTTGAAAAAATTGATGATAGATTACAAATATTAATAGATGACATGATCGAAACAATGCATAAGTATGAAGGTGTAGGTCTTGCAGCAGTCCAAGTAGGTATTTTAAAAAGAGTTTTAGTAATAGATTTATATGATGACAAAGGTCCTATTGCAATGATTAATCCTGTAATTCTAAAAGAAAAGGGAGAACAAGAGGTTGACGAAGGATGCTTAAGCTTTCCAAATCAATTTGCAAAAGTAATTAGACCTGCAGAAGTTACTGTAGAATACACAGATAGAGAAGGAAAAAAAGTAAAAGTGAAAGCAAAAGAATTATTTGCACAAGCAATATCACACGAAGTAGATCATCTAAATGGAGAAGTTTTTATTGATAAAATTATTCCAGGAACATTAGAATATGTAACTCCTGAAGAAAAGAAAAATTGAATATAAATTAAAAAACTAAAAAGAGATGCAATTTAATAGCATCTCTTTTTACCAATTTACATAAATATCAATCCATTGTCCAGTCATACCACCTGTATCATAAACCTTACCAGGCCCCAAAGATGTCATTATTTCTGATCCTTTTGGTAAGTAATTACACGCAATAGCAATGTAACCATCGCCATCTCTAACAGTTCCATCATCTGCAACATGACGGCCATTATTATTTAACGCTTTTAATCCTTTACCAGGTAAAACTCTTTGAGAATAATATGTTTCTTTATGTCCATTGTAATGTGTAACACCTTTACTTTTGGTTAAACGAGCAGAAGAAATATTATAAGCTGCACTATATTCAAGCTCAACACCTTCAAATGTTGGCTTTTCTTCTGGAGCAACTTCTTCAGGTGCTTCATCTTCATCAACGATTTCAGTGTTTGACACTTGAACAGGAGAGTGCTCTTCTGTAATTATACTATTTTCAGCATTAATTTCTTCATTTACAGTTACTTCAGGAGCAGTTGCTTCAGATTCTGATGATTCAGTAATAACCGAATCTGAATTACTTTGTAATGATTCGTGTTTTCCACTTCTAGAAGTTACTGTACCTCTTGGTTGAGTAATTTTTTCATCTTTTGCTAGTTCAGTAGTACTTACTTTTGAATCACTGTCATTATTACTTACAACTATAATCGGTGAATTATCTGATATATTTACTATTGTTTTAACAGCAATCATATAGTCTAATAAAATTATAATTGACACAGCTAAAGTAAGAACTAAAGTTAGTATGTTTTTTATTTTCATAATTTTTACCTAAAACTTAAGGTTTTCTCCTCCTTTTTTATGCGCACCTCCTCATTATACCATTTTTTTATATAGCTTGTCAAATTTTGGACAACTATTTTGAAAATCATAATAATCGGATAATCACCATTGCATAAGCAAGTATATATAAATAAAGAAAATCTGCGTAAGCGACCAAACGAGCAAAGCGAGTGCTACCCACGCAAGCTACAGACAAGTACATTGAATTCGTAGCTTGCGACACACAAAGATTTTCGTATTTATATATACTTGCTTATGCAATGGTGATTATCGATTATTATGATTTGCGTATATTGACAAAATTGACTTAAAGCATTAATATAATAGTAAAATAAAGAGAGAAGTGATAAAAAATGAAAATTGTATTTATGGGCACACCCGATTTTGCAGAAAAATCATTAAAAGCGATATATGAAGCAGGACACGAGATAGCATTAGTAGTAACAAATCCAGACAAACCAAAAGGAAGAGGAATGAAATTAGTAGCATCACCAGTAAAAGAATATGCAATCCAAAAAGGACTAGCAATAGAGCAACCCGAAAAAGTTAGAAACAATAAAGAATTCATAAAAAAAATAGAACAAATAGCGCCAGATGCAATATGTGTAGTAGCTTATGGAAAAATACTACCAAAAGAAATATTGGAAATACCAAGTAAAGGATGCATAAACGTACACGGCTCACTTTTGCCAAAATACAGAGGAGCAGCACCAATACAATGGGCTGTGTTAAACGGAGATAAACTAACTGGAATAACAACAATGTATATGGATGAAGGTATGGACACAGGAGATATGATATTAAAAGAAGAAATTGAAATAGGAGAAGACGAAACTACAGGAGAATTATGGGAAAAATTAGCCCAAATAGGAGCAAATCTACTTGTAAAAACTCTAGCCAAAATCGAAGATGGAACAGCACCAAGAGAGCCACAAGGAAATGAATTTACAATTGCACCAATGCTTGATAAAAAAATGGCAAAAATTAATTGGGAAGAACAAACAGCTTCCCAAATAAAAAATCTAGTTAGAGGATTAAACCCCATTATGGGAGCATACACAATGCTAAATGGAAAAAAATACAAATTCTGGAAAGTAGATATAGTAGACGTAAAAGAAGCACCTGTAAATAATATAGAAAATATAAAAAATGGAACAGTATTAAAATCTAATTCTCAAGAAGGACTACTTATAAAAACAAAAGAAGGCATATTAAAAGTGCTTGAAATTCAAGGAGAAAATGCAAAAAGAATGAGCATACAAGATTTCTTAAGAGGAAACAAAATTAAAGAATTTAGTGTATTTGAATAAAATATTACAAAAAATGCAAAAATAGTTGTAAAAAGTAAAAAAAATTGATATACTTATATACATAAAATAAAATAATAAGGAGGTATCGTTATGGAAGAAAATAATAACGAAGAAATATTTGAAAACAAAGAGGAATTTGAAACAGAAAATACAGGAGTTAAAATATCAAATGATGTAGTAGCAGTAATTGCAGGAGTCGCAGTATCAGAAGTTGCAGGTGTAGCAAACATGCAATCAGGATTTGCAAGCGGAATATCAGAAGTTCTTAGTGGTAAAAAAAATAGAACAAAAGGAATCAAGGTAGAAGTAGAAGATAATACTACAAAAATAGATGTAAACATTATAGTTGAATATGGTACACGTATACCAGATATAGCTTTTGAAATTCAAAATAGAGTTAAAAAAGCAGTTGAAAGTATGACAGGTTTACAAGTAGAAGAAGTTAATGTACATGTTCAAGGTGTTAACACAAAATCAATAGATGAAGAAGAAAAAGAAGCCAAAGCTGAAGAAAAACAAGACTAATAAGAATGGAGAAATAAAATGAAGTTTATAGAAAAAACAGCCTTAATATTATTTTCAGACATAATACTTGCATTATCCATAGTAGCCTGTGTATTAATATTTGGATGGGTAGATTATGACTTAGTATCAGACTTAATACATAAGGCAATTACAGCACAATTACCATCACAAATAATTCTTGCGTGCAGTATAATTTTTATATTATTATCATTAAAATGCATATTTTTTACATCATCAGACAAAGAAAATAAATTTAAACAAGGCATTTTACTTGAAAACGAAAAAGGCAAATTAATGATATCTCAAGAGACATTACAAAATCTTGTGAATTCTGTAGCAACAGGATTTGAAGGAGCTGAATATGTATCTACAAGTGTTTCTTTAGATAAAGAAAATAGCTTAATTATATTTGTTAATTTAACTGTAAAACCTACAGTAGTTATTAAAGAATTAACAACTAATATTCAAAATAAAGTAAAAGAAACAATAAAACAATCTACAGATTTAGACGTAAAAGAAGTCAATATAAAAGTAAGAAATATTGCTCCAAAACCAAAAGAGAATCATATTTAAGGGGGCTTATTATGGAGGAGTTTAAAAATTTTATACGAAATTATAGAGGAGCTTTAATAGGAGTTGCTATTGCTGTATTAATATTGCTAACAAGGCTATATGAATTAATAGTAGCAATAATAATTATCGCTATTTGTGCTTTTGTGGGCAACTATGTGCAACAGAACAAGTATGAAGTAAAAGAAAAATTAAAAAAATTTATTGATAGAGTATAATAGAGGGGAAACAAGTAATGAACAGATCAGCTATTAGAGAGCTAACATTTAAACTAATATATAGTTTAGAAATACAAAAAGAAGTCAATTTACAAGAACAAATTGACTTATATATAGAAGCAAATGACATAAATGATGAAAAAGCAATTACATATATAAATGATACAACAAAAGGAATAAATGAACATATAGAAGAAATAACTAATTTAATAGAAAAAAATCTAAAAGCAGGCTGGGAATTACAAAGAGTTTCTAAAATCGATTTAAGTTTATTGAAACTTGCAATTTATGAAATAAAATATTCTGATATTCCATACAAAGTTGCAATAAATGAAGTAGTAGAATTAGCTAAAAAGTATGGCGAAGAAACATCAAAAAACTTTATTAATGGAATACTAGCAGTAGTTGTAAAAGAAATTGAGGAGTAACAATTAATGGAATACAATGCAGTAACAGTAACAGATTTAAATAAATACATAAAAGAAAAGTTTGATAATGATGAAGCTTTAATAAATATTATGGTAAAAGGAGAAATTTCAAATTACAAAAATCATTATACAGGACATTTGTATTTTACATTAAAAGACGAAAACTCAATTATAAAATGTGTAATGTTTAAAAACTATGCCGATAGACTAAAATTTGTGCCTAAAGATGGTTCACAAGTTCTAGTCTTCGGCACAGTTTCTGTTTTTGAAAAAGGTGGAAGCTATCAAATATATGTTAAAGCTATGAAGGAAGACGGAATTGGTGACTTATATACTAAATATGAAGAATTAAAAAAGAAGCTTGAAAAGGCAGGCATGTTTGACACAAGTCATAAAAAGAAGATACCTATAATGCCTAAAGTTATTGGAGTTCTTACATCCCAAACTGGTTCTGTAATTAGAGACATTATTAATGTTTCAACACGTAGAAATCCTAATGTATATATTAGATTACTTCCTGTACCAGTACAAGGAGATGGAGCTTGTATAAAAATTGCAGAAGCTATAAAAACAATGAATGAAAAGAATTTAGCTGATGTTCTTATTGTTGCAAGAGGTGGAGGATCTTTAGAAGATTTATGGCCTTTTAATGAAGAAGTTGTTGCAGAAGCAATATATAATTCAAAATTGCCTGTTATTTCTGCTGTAGGTCATGAAACAGATTTTACTATTGCAGATTTTGTAGCAGATTTAAGAGCACCCACACCATCAGCTGCAGCAGAACTTGCTGTTCCAGATATATATGACTTGCAATATAAAATTAATACATATCAAAGCAGACTAAAAACGTCTCTAAAGAAAAGAATAGAACTTGCACGTATGCGCTACGAAAAAGCGATGAATAGCAGAATTTTTAAAGAACCTACAAGGAACATTAATGACAATTATTTAAAAGTGGATACCTATATTAAAAGACTTGAAAATAAGATGAAACTGATATATAAAAATGAAGAGACAAATTATGCTAAATTAGTTTCAAGACTTGATGCTTTAAGTCCATTAAAAACATTGTCTAGAGGTTATTGCTTAGCTGAAAATAATGGAAATATAGTTAAAAAAGCTGATGATCTTAAATCTGGTGATGAATTAGATTTAAGGTTTCAAGATGGAAGTAAGAAGGCAAAAGTGATTTGATTTTATATATTGAGATTAATATAATAAAAGTTTAATAAATAGAAATTTTTCATTGCAAAGACTGGGCCTTGCAACTTCGTTGCAAAACATAGCTAGGGTCTTCCTACCCGTCTTTTTATTTCAAAATTTTATTTATTAAACTTTTGTAGATAAGAATCTGGAAAGGGAAAAGAATGGAAGATAAAAATAAAGTGACTTTTGAGGAGTCAATGAAGAATTTGGAAACAATAGTAACTGAGCTTGAAAAAGGTGACCTAAGTCTTGACGATTCTGTAAAAAAATTTGAAGAGGGTATAAAAATATCAAAAGAATGTAATAGTATATTAGAGTCTGCTGAAAAGAAAATTTCGATTTTACTAGAAAAAGACGGAGAGCTTACAGAAGAGAGTTTTGTTGGAGAATAGAGGATAAAGAATGAATGATTTGATGGCATTTATTACAAGTAAATATATATATATACCTGCATTAATGTGGTTTGGAATACAGTTGTTTAAGGTTATATATGATTTAGTGACTACAAAAAAATTTAATTTTAAAAGAATTATGGGAGCTGGCGGGATGCCCAGTTCACATTCTGCTGTTGTAACCTCACTTGCAACGCTTATAGGGAAAAATGAAGGGGTAAATAGTCCAATATTTGCACTTTCATTAATTTTTGCATTTGTTGTTATGTATGATGCTGCCGGAGTTCGCAGAGCTGCCGGAAAACAGGCAAAAATTTTAAATAAAATTATAGAAACACCTGGTCTTACAAATCAAGAGGTATCAGAGAAATTAGTAGAAGTATTAGGGCACACACCTACACAGGTATTTGTAGGTGCACTTATTGGAGTAGTTGCAGGATTAATCATGTAAATCGTTACTGTTCAGACTAGATTATAATTATCTCCGCCTAAATGTTGATAGGCTACTCTATAAAAGTTTAGTCTGAATAGTAAAATAAGAACAGATAAAAAAGAACAAATTTCTTGACAATGGAAAGTTTTAAATGTAAAATAAACAAAACAGAAGAAAAGGGGTACAAAAAAATGATGGCTGTAATGCTTGGGGCTGTACACACACACACACACGATATGTTTAGTAAATAATAAAATAAAAAAAAATAAAGCAAAGAGATATAAACTTTGTGCTATTTTAGCGTATAGTTTATATCTCTTTTTGTGCGCATAAATTACTGAATGAAAAAAATAAAGAAAACAAATCAATAAGGGGGTACTAAATGAAAAGCGAAAAAGGGTCAATAACACTATTTACATTAGTAGCAATGATGTTTTTGTTGATAATTGCATTTACAGCATATACATCTGCAATGATAAAGTTACAAGCACAAAACGCAGAAATAGACCAAATTGTAGCAAATTATAGTAAAGACCTAAATGCAGAAAGCTTAGCTACACTATATGAGAATCTTACAAAACCAGAAATAAGAAAAGCATCACAATATACATGTATAGATGGAGTATATTGTAACTCA
>JAFWKV010000013.1 GCA_017511265.1 Clostridia bacterium
CCTTGATTATATTTTATTAAAAAATGTAGACCGCGTAGGCGGAGCGAAGCGTAGTCGGCTGGAGCTTCCCCACCTTTCTTAGGATGGGAAGCGACAACAAGGTCGTAATGTTTAATAAAATATAATCAAGGACAAGGTGATGCTTTTTGACCCCGACCCCAAAATCATCGGCAGGGTGATGTTTTTTTACCCCGTCCCAAAAGACAGCAGCTCAGTTCCCATTGACAAATTTAGACAAAAGTTATAAAATAATAACAAAAATAAGAGATAGGGGGAGATTAGAATGGAAAATTTTCTCAAAAAAACAGGATGGGAATCCATCGTTACATCAATAGTTTTTGCAATAATAGGAATACTTTTTATAAGTAATCCAGAAGGAACATTTAAATTTGCTGCAACAGTATTAGGAATTATTTTTATAATTTTTGGTGCAATAAAAATATTAAATTATTTTAGGGATAGAGGAAATACAGACTTTTATAATTATGATTTAATATATGGATCTGTTTCAGTAGTTGCTGGAATTGTAATTATGGTAAATAGTGCAGCACTAGAAACTATTTTTAGAATAATAATAGGAATATGGATTATTTATAGTGGAATTATGAGAGTATCATTAGCATTAAAACTTAAATCAATAAACAGCGAAGTATGGATGCCGGTATTAATTATTGCTATACTTATGATTCTATGTGGACTATTTATAACCTTTTATTCTGGGGCAATAATAATGACAGTAGGCTCTATCATATTAGCGTATGCAATAATGGATATTATTGAAGGATTTATATTTATAAAAAAAGTTGATACAGCATTTAAAGAATAGGATAGTAAAAAACTAAATAAGGGGGAATATATTATGTTAAAAAAATTAAACTTTTCAATTGGTGTATTTGATGAATTGTCAGATAATATAAAGCTAAAAGTGAATGAAGAATCACAAAAGTGTAAAATTTACGGAGTTGGTGTATATACAGACAGGTTTATAATTGATCATCTTATGACATATCCTACAAATACGTTAGAAGAAAGAATAAAAAATGTAAAAGCATTAAATGGGGTAGATTTTGTATTCCCAGTTGACACTTCAAGTCCAGGTAAAGTAAAAGATATAATAGAGAATGCTTATGATGAATATTTACACAAGGAGAATAGCTAGTTAAAATTATTAAAAATTAGAACTAGAAAAAATATTGAAAAAGTAGCTTTTAAGGAATAACAGAGAGGAGTAAAACATGGCAGGGTATGTGATTCATTTGGCGGTAGCAGAGGAATATATAAAAAATTATAATGAAGATATAGATAATTACGATGAATTTATTCAAGGAGTGATATTTCCCGATAGTGTGTCAGATAAGTCATTAACTCATTATGGCCCTAAAAGCAGTAAACCAAATTTAAAAACTTTTCTATTTGAAAATAATATAGATAATAACTTTAATAAAGGATATTTTTTACATTTAATTACTGACTATATATTTTATAATAAATTTATAGAATATTATTCTACAGACATTTATAATGACTATGACATTTTAAATAATTCATTAATAAAAAAATTTAATGTTAAGTTACCAGAAGAAGTAAAAAATAAGGTTTTCTATAAAGAAGGGAAGACTAAGATTTTAGAATTAAATAGTACTATAAAATTTATTGAAGATGTTGGAAAATATAGATTAAAAGATATAAAGAGTCAAATATTGAATGAAGAAAAATATTGGTCGTCATTTAAAAATTTAATACATAAATAAAAAAAAGGTAGTTGGAAAATGATTTTTAACTACCTTTTTTTATTTTATATTTATTTTAAGTGGGTACATCAATAGGATTTGGGCTTGTTTTTTTTATAAATTAGTTATATAATATGGCAAGTAAAAAAAGAGGAGTTGATTATATGCAAGTTAGTAAAGAAGAACTTTTACATATTGCAAATTTGGCACGTCTAACTATAAAAGAAGACGAAATAGATAATTATTTAGCTAATTTGGAAGATATTTTAAACTTTGCAAATGTTGTAAATGAAGCACCCGTAGAGAATTTAGACATTACAATTGGTACTAATGAAGCAAAAAATGTGTTTAGAAAAGATGAAGTGAAAGTTTTTGAGGATAATGAGGCTTTGTTACAAAATGCTATTAATCCTGAACAAAATATGTTTAGCATTCCTAAGGTGTTAAATTAACGATAATAGTTTAAAATATAGAAATTTTTCATTGCAAAGACTGGGTCTTGCAACTTCGTTGCAAAACATAGCTGGGGTCTTCCTACCCGTCTTTTTATTTCAAAATTTTATATTTTAAACATTAATGATATTAATTAAAATAATAGAAAGGAAGCGGAAGAATGGAGATTACTGATTTAACGGTTCATGAGTTACAAGAAAAATTAAAAAATAAAGAATTAACTTCGAGCAAGATTACAAAAGCTTATGTTGATAAAATAAATAGAATAGAACCACAGATTGGTGCTTTTGTTACAACCCTTACAGATGAAGCCATAGCAAAAGCTGGAAAAATAGACAAAAAAATAGAAACAGGAGAAATACAAGGAGATTTAGCTGGCATACCAATTGGAATCAAAGATAATATTTGTACAAAAGGAATAAAAACAACATGCAGTTCTAGAATGCTAGAAAACTTTGTATCACCTTATTCAGCAACAGTAATGGAAAAAATAGAAAACAAAAATATGATAAACCTAGGAAAACTTAATATGGACGAATTTGCTATGGGAGGTTCAACAGAAACGTCATATTTTAAGAAAACAAAAAATCCATGGAACCTAGACTGTGTTCCTGGAGGTTCATCAGGTGGAAGTGCTGCAGCAGTTGCATCAGGAATGGTACCTTGGGCTTTAGGAAGCGATACAGGTGGAAGTATTAGACAACCAGCAAGCTTCTGTGGTGTTGTTGGATTAAAACCTACTTATGGACTAGTTTCAAGATATGGCTTAGTAGCATTTGCTTCATCACTTGATCAAATAGGTCCTATAACAAAAGACGTTAAGGACAGTGCAATATTATTAAACTTAATAGCAGGACATGACGAAAAAGATACAACATCAGTAGAATTAGATAAAAAAGATTATGTAAAAGCACTAAAAAATGATGTTAAAGGCTTGAAAATTGCAGTTCCAAAGGAATTCTTTGGAGAAGGAATAAATGAAGAAGTTAAGGCTAATTTGGAGCAAGCAATAGAAAAATACAAAGAATTAGGAGCAGAGGTTGAAGAAATTTCATTAGATATTGCTAAGTATGCATTAGCAACATATTATATAATTGCATGTGCAGAAGCAAGCTCAAACTTAGGCAGATTTGATGGAATACGTTATACATATAGAACACCAGAATTTAATGACCTAAAAGAAATATATAAAAAGTCTAGAAGTGAAGGCTTTGGTGCAGAAGTAAAAAGAAGAATAATTTTAGGTACTTATGTACTTTCTTCTGGATATTATGATGCATATTACAAAAAAGCTCAACAAGTAAGAACGTTGGTAACAAAAGAATTCAACAAAGCTTTTGAAAAATATGATGTCATTCTTACACCAACATCACCAACTGTAGCATTTAAAATAGGCGAAAAATCAAATAATCCATTAGAAATGTATTTAGCAGATATTTGTACAGTCTCTGTAAATATTGCAGGACTTCCTGGAATTTCAATTCCTTGTGGAGTAGATAGCAAAGGAATGCCAATTGGTATGCAATTAATAGGAAATAAATTCTGTGAAGAAACTATATTAAATGCTGCTTATACTTATGAACAAGCAACTAATTTTAGACAAAATTATAAACCAACATTTAAGGGAGGTGCAGAATAATGTCAAGAGAAGATTATGAAGTTGTAATAGGACTTGAAGTTCATGCAGAACTTTCAACAGAAACAAAAATATTTTGCTCATGCCCAACAAAATTTGGAGCTGAACCAAACACACAAACATGTCCAATATGTATGGCAATGCCAGGAACACTTCCTGTGTTAAATGAAAAGGTTGTTGAATATGCTGTAAAGGCAGGTTTAGCTACAAATTGTACAATATCACAAGATAGCAAAAATGATAGAAAGAATTATTTCTATCCAGACTTACCAAAAGCTTATCAAATATCACAATATGATAAACCACTCTGTGAACATGGATATGTAGAAATTGAAACAGAAAATGGACCTAAAAAAATAAGAATATTAAGAATTCACATAGAAGAAGATGCAGGAAAGCTTAATCATGATGACTTTGGAGGCGGTAGTTTAGTAGACCTAAACAGAGCTGGGGTTCCTTTAATTGAAACCGTATCTGAACCAGATATGAGAAGTATAGAGGAAGCGGAGCAATATTTAAGAAAACTAAAATCAATTTTTGAATATATAGAAGTTTCAGACTGTAAAATGCAAGAAGGGTCATTTAGAGCAGATGTAAATGTATCTGTACGCAAAAAGGGAGACTCAAAACTTGGAACTCGTACAGAAATGAAAAATATGAATTCATTTAGAAGTATAGCAAGAGCAATCGAATATGAGATAGACAGACAAATAGATGTTATAGAAAATGGAGAAAAGGTAGAGCAAGAAACACTAAGATGGGATGACGTATCAGGAAAAACATTTTCTATGAGAGACAAAGAAGATGCACAAGACTATAGATATTTTCCTGAACCTGATTTAGTTGCAATTAAGTTATCTGATGAATACATTGAAAATGTTAGAAAAACATTACCAGAGCTTCCAGAAAGCAGAAAAGCTAGATACTTAACAGAATATAAATTATCTGAAAAAGATGCAAATATAATAACATCTTCAAAGCATTTATCAGATTTGTTTGAAGAAGCATCAAGTATTTGTAAAAATTCAAAAGCAGTAAACAACTGGATTATTTCAGATATTTCTAGAATATTAAATGAAGAAGAAATGGAACCATCAGAAATCCCATTTAATAGTGAACAATTAGCAAAAATGGTTGTATTAATAGACAAAGGAACAATAAGTTCAAGTATTGGTAAAAAAGTGCTAGAAGAGTTATTTGCAAATCCAAAAGACCCAGAAGAAATAATAAAAGAAAAGGGATGGATTCAGATTTCTGATGAAGGAGCAATTAAAGAAATTGTACTAAAAATAATTGAAGCAAATCCACAATCTGTTGTAGATTATAAAGCTGGAAAAGATAGGGCTATAGGTTTCTTAGTTGGGCAAGCTATGAAGGAAACAAAAGGTAAGGCTAATCCACAAATGCTTAACAAAATGTTTATAGAAGAATTGAAAAAGTAAAAATAAGAGGACGGATATAAAATCCGTCCTCTTAAGTAAGGGTATTTATAAAACTGAAATTGATTATTTGATAGAATAACCAACTTTCACATCAGATGAACAACTAAATTTACTGCAAAAGAGATATCCAGCAATATCTATATTACCTCCACAAAATAGTTCTTCTACTCCACAGTCACCTCTAATCGATATGTCCTTTAAAACCATCAATTTACCTGTGATTGCGACATCAGTATCAACACTGAAGTTACCACGGCACATAACATCACCGTCGTAAAAAAAATGCGATACATGTATGTCATGGTCGATGCAAATTTCACTCATAAACCCTCCCTTAGTTTATAGCTCCATTATTGGAAACTAAACATAATTATAACATAATTTAATTGATGATGCAAGTTATATAAGTTTTTTTTTTATAGTATCCATAACTAATCCACATACGATAAATTCTAAACCTAAATAACAACTTAGCTTGAATAAGGATAATCCTATGTAATATACATAAGGAGAAATAAATATACCTGTATATGCAAACAATAAAATTGCCGATAAAATACATAATACAAAGCTAAATTTTAATCCTTTTTTTATAATTTGATATGTATCAGCATCAACTTTTTTTAAATAGTTTAAAAGATTAGTAAACATTTTTATCACCTAAACTAATTGTAACATGTTATAAACCGTAAAATCAAAGGTAATTTTTGGAATGTAAGAAAGTTGTCAAAGGGGACGTAGCAAAATGACAACCTTATTTCAAGGTTGTCATTTTGCTACGTCCCCTTTGACAACTTTTTTCTTATGCAACTGCTGCATTTAATTTTTTAGCTAATCTAGATTTTTTTCTAGCTGCAGTATTTTTAACAAGAACACCCTTTGTGCAAGCTTGATCAATTTTCTTAGTAGCTTCTACAAATAATGTTTTTGCTTCTTCAACGTTACCAGCTTCAATAGCTTCTTCAAATTTTCTAACAGCTGATTTATATCCAGACTTTATCATATTATTTCTTAATGTTTTTTTCTCAATAATTTTTACTCTTTTTTTAGCTGATTTAATGTTTGGCATTGTATTTTTGCACCTCCTCTATTGTTTAATAAACTATAACGGATATTATTATATCACATATAAATATCTTTGACAAGTAAAAATTAAAAATTTCTAAAATATCCAGGATTTGTTGCAATATTAACGATATTGTGATATATTGTAGAAAAGTTTTTTAAGGGGTGATTATATGTTAGCAATAGGTGCTGATCATAGAGGATATAAATTAAAAGAAGAATTAAAAAAATTTTTGGATGAGTCAGAAATAGAATACATAGATTGTGGTACATATAGTAGTGAAACAGTTCATTATCCAGAAATGGCAAAAAAAGTTGCCGAGAAAGTGCAAGAAAATAAAGCAGAAGGTGGAATTCTAATTTGTGGTTCTGGAGGAGGAATGACAATAGTTGCAAATAAATTTAAAGGAATAAGATGTGAATGTTGTAATTCAGAAGACGAAGCAAAAGAAGCAAAATCACATAATGGAATAAATATAATTGCATTGCCAGCAGATAGAATGAACATAAGTCAAGCTGTTGATACTATTAGAGCATGGCTTGGAACAGAAATACTTGATGGAAGATATTTAGAAAGAAGAAAAATGGTACAAGATATAGAAAAAGAGAATATGAAATAATTGGAGGTTAGGATATGTGGGGGAATATAGCCATAGCTTTTTTAATAGCGTTTATTGTTTCATTTATGGCTACACCATACACCATAAAAATAGCAGAAAAAGTAGGTGCAGTAGACATACCAAAAGATAAAAGAAGAATGCACCATCGAGCTATGCCTAAATTTGGTGGGCCAGCAGTTATACTAGGATTTTTAGTATCAGTTATATATTTGTTAATAATAATGAGTATAGAAAATAGCATAGATTTGTTTTCATCAGAAGACTATATAACTAAATTAATAGGAATATTTTTAGGAATTATTGTTATAGCAATAACCGGAATTATTGATGATATAAAAACAATTAAGCCACTTACTAAACTTGCAGGACAATTACTTGCAGCAATTATAGTAGTTAGCTTTGGAGTTAGAATTGAACATATTTCAGTACCATTTATAACTGAAACATTAAAAATAGATAGTAGTATTATATCAAGTCTATTGACAATAATATGGATTGTAGCTGTAACAAATGCAATAAATTTAACAGATGGATTAGATGGACTATCATCAGGAATAACATTAATTTCTTGTATATCTTTGTTAATAATTTTTGCATTAAATGCATCACCTTTAATTGCAATTATATTGATTACAGCATTAATTGGGGCATTATTAGGATTTTTACCATTTAATTTTGCACCAGCAAAAACTTTTATAGGAGATACAGGAGCAAACTTTTTAGGATTTATGCTTGCCATTATATCTATATTAGGTATAGCAAAAACTTATACAGCAGTAGTTATAGTACTGCCGGTTATAGTATTAGGACTACCAATTATGGATGTAGTTCTTGCAATAATAAGAAGAATTATTAAAGGTAAATCTATAAAAGCAGTTTTTCAAGCAGATAAAGGACATTTGCATCATAAATTAGTTGCAAAAGGATTCACTCAAAGACAAGCAGTTTTTATTTTATATGGTATAAGTGCTGCATGTGGTATGTTTGCTATTATATTATTTGATAGTGGTATTTGGAAAGCCTTATCATTTTTATTAATGTTTATTGCAGCATTAGCATTGGGATATAAAAATTTTGAAAAAGATAAAAGCTTTTATAAAGATGCGAAACATGAATGTATGGTTTGCAAATATATTTATAATCCTAAAGTAGGAAATAAAAAAGCTGGAATTGAGCCGGGAACAAGTTTTGACGACTTACCAAAAAATTGGGTATGCCCAGTATGTGGTGAAGGTAAGGATATGTTTGAAATTCAAGAATAAAAATATAAGGGGGAATTATGGTGGCAGAATTAAAGTATAAAAGAGTACTTTTAAAATTAAGTGGAGAAGCACTAGCAGGCGACAAAAAATTTGGAATTGATCAATCAACTGTATGGGGATTATGTGATCAAATAAAAGAAATTGTTAATATGGGTGCACAAGTTTCAATTGTAGTAGGTGCAGGCAACTTTTGGAGAGGAGCACGAAATGGCGAGTATATGGAAAGAACTACAGCAGATTATATGGGAATGCTTGCTACTGCAATGAATGCTTTATCTCTTCAAGATTCACTAGAAAGTAAGGGAGTATACACAAGAGTACAAACAGCAATTGAAATGAGAGAAGTCGCAGAGCCATATATAAAAAGAAAGGCAATTAAACACTTAGAAAAAGGTAGGGTAGTTATTTTTGCTTGTGGTACAGGAAACCCATATTTTACAACAGACACAGCAGCAGCTCTAAGAGCAGCTGAAACAGAGTCTGAAGTAATATTACTTGGTAAATCAATTGATGCAGTTTATTCTGCAGATCCAAAGCTAGATCCAACTGCTACTAAATATGATAGATTAACTTATTTGGATGTACTAAATAAAGATTTAAAAGTAATGGATTCAACAGCTACAGCTTTATGTAGAGATAACAACATTCCTCTATTAGTATTTGGAATAGATGACCCACATAATATTGTTAAAGCTATTACAGGAGAAAAAATAGGAACTATTGTTGAAGGCTAAAATTTTGAAAGTTGTCAATTTGGACGGTTCTAATTGACAACTTCGAAAAAATAAATATAAAAAAGTGAAAAGTTGTCAATTAGAACCGTCCAAATTGACAACTTTCAGAAAAGGAGAGTAAAAAAATGGAGTATGATGAAATTAAAGAAAAAATGTCAAAAGCACTAGAAGTGCTAGAACAAAGACTAGCAGAAATTAGAGCAGGACGTGCAAATCCTGCAATATTAAATAAGGTAAAAATAGATTACTATGGTACACCAACACCAATCAATCAAGTAGCAGGAATATCTGTACCAGAGGCAAGATTAATAGTAATTCAACCATGGGATGCAAGTATTTTAAAAGAAATTGAAAGAGCAATTTTAGCAGCAGATATAGGAATTAATCCAAACAATGATGGAAAAGTAATAAGATTAGCATTTCCAGAATTAAACGAAGAAAGAAGAAAAGAACTTGTAAAAGAAGTCAAAAAAATTGCAGAAGAATCAAGAGTTGCAGTTAGAGGTATAAGACGTGATGGAATAGATGATGCAAAAACAAAACAAAAAAATAGTGAAATAACCGAAGATGAATTAAGAATAGCAGAAAATGAAATACAAAAAATTACAGATAAAAATATAGAAGACATTGATAAAATTCTTGAAAATAAAGAAAAAGAAATAATGTCAGTATAGGGGAAAAAGATGGAATTTAAGAAAGAAGAAATGCCTAAACATATAGCAATAATAATGGATGGCAATAGAAGATGGGCAAAAGAACATAAATTGCCAGCAAAACAAGGGCATAGAGAAGGTGCAAAAACATTAGAAAAAATTGTTAGGCATGCAAATAAAATAGGAATAGATTACATTACGGTTTATGCTTTTTCAACAGAAAATTGGAAAAGAACAGAAGAAGAGGTTAGTGCTTTAATGCTATTAATGCAAAATTATTTAGATGACTATTCTAAAAGAGCAGATTCTGAAAATATAAAAGTACAATTCTTAGGAAATATAGAACAACTATCAGAAAAAATGAAAAAAAGTATAAACAAATGTATTGAAAGAACAAAAAATAATACAGGCATTGTTTTTAATATTGCTTTAAATTATGGAGGAAGACTAGAAATTATTAAAGCAGTAAAAGAAATAGCAGAAGAAGTAAAACAAAGAGAACTTTCTATTGAAGATATAAATGAAGATGTTATTTCAAGTAGGCTATATACAGCAGGACAACCAGATCCAGATTTAGTAATTAGAACAAGTGGAGAACTTCGTTTAAGTAATTTCTTACCATGGCAGGTTGTATATTCAGAATTTTTATTTATAGACAAAAAATGGCCTGATTTTGATGAAAAGGATTTAGAAAATAGCATAATAGAATATCAAAAAAGAAAAAGAAATTTTGGAGCAAACTAAATAAAAATAGAAGAGGGATAATATGAATTTAAAAAGAGTACTTTCAGCACTTATTGGATTTCCTATAGTTGCTGTAGCATTAATATATGCAAATAATTATATAATAGATGTAATAATTAGTTTAATAGCTCTGATTTCGATACATGAATTTTATAATGCAATATCTAAAGATGGCAAGCCGGTAAGATGGATAGGATATGTGTCATGCATAAGTATAGCATTTATACATATAATACCATTGGAACAATTACATCTAATAATACCAATGGCAATATCAAGCATAATATTATTATTGTTTTTACAAGTAATTCTAAGTCAAATGGAAACAAATATTAAAGATATAGCATATACTCTTTTTGGAATATTTTATGTAGCAGTATTTTTAATGTTTTTAGCTATAATTAGAGGAATGGAAAACGGAAAAATATTAATATGGTATGTTTTGTTTGCTTCTTGGACGACAGATATATTTGCATATTTAGTTGGTAAGCATTTGGGTAAGCATAAATTTAGTAAAATTAGCCCTAATAAAACAATTGAAGGATGTGTAGGGGGAACAATAGGAAGTATAATAGCTATGCTTGCTTATACATATTGTATAAATAGTTATTTAGGAGCAAACTATTCATACCTACTTATTGCAATAACAGGTTTAATTTTAAGTTTAGTAAGTCAAATTGGTGATTTCGCAGCTTCAACAATAAAAAGATATGTTGATATAAAAGATTACAGTGATTTAATTCCTGGACATGGAGGAATGTTAGATAGAGTAGACAGTTTACTATTTATAGCACCTTTTGCATATATATTATTTTCATTAATGTAAAACGTGGAGGTACATTTTGATAGGATTTTTAATTTCAGCAATTAAAATTATATTTTTACTTGGCTTTTTAATTTTTATACATGAGGGAGGACATTTTTTAGTGGCAAAACTGTGCAAAGTAAGAGTTAATGAATTTGCTATTGGTTTTGGACCTACATTATTCTCAAAGCAAGGGAAAGAAACTAAATACGCATTAAGAGCTGTTCCATTAGGTGGATTTGTCAATTTAGAAGGAGAAGAGGAATCATCAGATGCTGAAGGATCTTTTTCAAAAACAAGTATTCCGAAAAGAATAGCTATTGTAGCAGCAGGGGCAACTGTAAATATAGTATTTGGACTTATAATATATTTTGTGCTTATGACCTTTGGCGGATCAATGACTATGGCAGATGGTACAGTTTTAGAAGACACAGTTTATAATCACATATATAATGGATTTGTAAAAACTTCCCAATTTAGTGTTGCCATAATAGATGGATTGAAAGATTTAATTACACAAGGATTAAAAATAGACCAAATGACGGGAATTGTTGGAATTTCAGATACTGTAGCTGCTACAAATGGAATAAAACAGTATATTTATATAATGGCTGTTATTTCTGTATCATTAGGCATTACTAATTTACTTCCAATACCAGCACTTGATGGTGGAAAAATAGTAATTCTTATTATAGAAGCAATTAGAGGCAAACCTTTAAAACAAGAAATTGAGTCAGCTATTACGCTTTTAGGCTTTTCGTTACTTATAATGCTTTCTGTATATGTTACTTATAATGACATTTTAAGAATTTTTTAAAAAAATTTATAAAAACCCTTGACAATTTTAGAAGAAACGTTTATAATCTATAATTGTCAAGAGCAAATGCAGGTGTAGTTCAATGGTAGAACCTCAGCCTTCCAAGCTGATGACGTGGGTTCGATTCCCACTACCTGCTCCATAAAATCAACCGCAAGGTTGTTTTTTTATATATGTGATAATCAAAAATCAGCACAGTTATAAACTATGCTGATTTTTTTGATTATGAAAAATGCTTTTCAAACTTTTATAAAAAAATCTAAATAATAACATTTGCTATAGTTAGTATAAAGGCATATAATAATGCTTTCCAAGTAATACTAAAAGCAGTATAACTTAGCCTTTTTATAACAGTTAACCTATGTTCTTTTTTTATTGATAATGATTTATTAATAGGAACTGGAATATATTCGTTTTGTATATACATGAGACTCAACTCCTTTATCTACAAGTGTTTTATATAATTCTTTAGTATAAATAATTTTAACCTATAATTAATTATAAACATAAAAAAATCACTTTGTCAACAACTTTGTAACAAAAATGTAACAAAATTGCAACAAAAATGTAATAAAACAATAAAAAAACGATTATTTTTTCAAACATATAGAAATAAATAAAGTTTTATTATATAATAAGAAAAACTTTGAAAGAGAGGAAAAAATATGAGATTTAAAATAACAGATACAATTGAGTATGTTGGAGTAAATGACAGAACAATAGATTTATTTGAAAGTCAATATATAGTACCAAATGGAGTATCATATAATTCATACATAATAAAAGATGAAAAAACAGTAATTATGGATACAGTAGATAGAAGAGCAACAAATGAATGGATAGGTAACATAGAAAAAGCATTACAAGAAAAAGAAGCGGACTATATTGTTATTTCACATTTAGAGCCAGATCACTCAGCTAATATAGAATTATTAACTACAAAATATCCAAAAATGAAAATAATATTAAATCAAAAAGCAGCAGAAATGATGCCACATTTTTTTGATATTGACCTATCAAACAGATTTGTAATTGTTAAAGAAGGGGATGTAGTAGATTTAGGAAACCATAAATTACAATTTTTTATGGCACCTATGGTACATTGGCCTGAGGTAATGGTAACTTATGAACAAACAGAGAAAGTGTTATTTACAGCTGATGGCTTTGGAAAATTTGGAACACTTGACACAGACGAAGAATGGGCATGTGAAGCAAGAAGATATTATTTCAATATTTGTGGAAAATATGGAGCACAAGTACAGCTATTATTAAAAAAAGTTGCAAACTTAAACATAAATACAATATGTCCATTACATGGACCAATACTAAAAGAAAATTTATCATACTATATAAACAAATATGATGTATGGAGCAGTTATAAACCTGAAGATAAGGGAGTACTTATAGCATATAATTCTATTCATGGAAACACTGGCAAAGCAATAGAAACATTAGAAGAAATATTAAAAGAAAATGGCGAAGAAAACATTGTAGTTAGTGACTTAGCAAGAGCAGATATAGCAGAGGTAATTGAAGATGCTTTTAGATATGATAAGTTAATTATAGCAACACCAACTTATGATGCTGGACTATTCCCAACAACAGAATTATTTTTAAGAGAATTAAAGCACAAAAATTACCAAAAAAGAAAGGTTGGAATTATTCAAAATGGTTCGTGGGCACCAATGGCTGCTAAATGTATAAAAGACATTTTAGGAGAGATGAAGGATATAAATATTTGTGAAAATATAGTAACTATAAAAACTAGAATGAATGATACTAATATTAGCGAAATGAATGATTTAGTTAAAGAATTATTAGGGGGTGAATAAAATGAAATATGTATGTACAGTATGTGGACACATCTACGATGAAGAAGCAGAAGGCGTAAAATTTGCAGATTTACCCAAAGATTGGGTATGTCCATTATGCGGAGTTGGAAAAGATATGTTTAAAGAAGTAGAAGACTAAAAAGTTGTCAATGGGGACAGAGAATTTTGGAAAGACCTCAGCCATTTTAGGCAGGCTCTCCCCATTATTATTATAATTTATTGGAATTTCGAATGTGCCGTGGAGTGGTTGTATAAATTCTTTAAATTATTAATGAGGAATGCTCACGGTACTTGAGCAAAGCGAAAGGGTCTGAGTGAGAGAAGCTCATTAATAATTTTTAGAATTTGTAAACCACGAAGCAAGCCGAGAAATGTAAATAAATTATAATAATAATGGGGAGAGCCTGCCTAAAATGGCTGGGGTCTTTCCAAAATTCTCTGTTCCCATTGACAACCAAAAATGATTATATATATAATAATATTGAAGATAAGGAAGAAGTAAAAAAACGAGGGGGATAAAATGGGAAGAAGAAAAAAAAGCGAAAAATTTATAAAAGAAATTATTTCGATAGTAGTATTTTTAATTATAATACTTGGAGCATATTTAAGTTATAGCTCAAATAATAACCTGCTTGAACAGAATAATTTAAATACTGGAAATACCACAAGTAATACAACAACTGAAAACAATGAAACATCAAACAATACAACAGCTTCAACTAACACGACAAACTTGAATATAGAAAATATTCCAGAATATACAAATAAAGTAGCAATAGAAATTAATAATAATAAACCATATTTTGATGAAAGTAATATTACAAAAGAAGCATTTGAAACATATAGTGACTTAGATTCAAAGGGAAGATGTGGAGTAGCATTTGCAAATATATGTAAAGAAATAATGCCAGTTGATGGACAAAAAAGAGAAAGCATAAGCAAAGTAAAGCCAACAGGATGGGAGCAAAAAAAGGTTAATGGTGAATATGTATACAACAGATGCCATCTAATAGGATATCAACTTGCAGCAGAAAATGCCAACGAAAAAAATTTAATTACAGGAACAAGATATTTCAATGTTGAAGGAATGTTACCATATGAAAACAAAGTAGCAGAATATATAGAAAAAAATAAAAATAATCATGTTTTATACAGAGTAACGCCTGTATTTAAAGGAGAAAATCTTTTAGCAAGCGGAGTAGAAATGGAAGCACTATCTGTAGAAGATGAAGGCAAAGGACTATATTACAATGTATTTGTATACAACATTCAACCAGGAGTTACAATAGACTACACTACAGGAAAAATACAATAATTCCAGTTCTATTTTTTACAAATAATATTGCAATTCACTGTTTTTATATACAATATGTCCTGCCTCGTGGTGAATACATAAAATTTTTTTCAAAACCTTCGTCTTTGCCTTCAGCAAAAACATAGCTGGGGTCTTCCTACCGGTTTTGATTTAAAAAATTTTATTGCATTAACCACGGTCGCGGACTTTAAGTTTTATATACAGTGAATTGTAACATTATTTGTAAAAAATAGAACTGGCAATACTTGATTTTTCATAGAAAAAGATGTATAATCACTCTAGTTTTATATCTTTTTGCTATTAATCTAATAGCAATTAATTTCCAAAAAAAAAGAATCATAAAAAAGAGGAGTGATGTATATTGAATTTAGATATATTCAATAACTTAATTAATAATGCAAAAGAAAACGATATAGTCAAAGACTTTATAAAAGAATTATCAAATTATTTACAAAAAGAAAATGAAGGAGGAGCAACATTGCATAAAAAGAAAAAAAACATAGAAAATTTAAGAGAAGAAAATTGCTTATATCAAGTTGTCGATAGAAGCAAAAATGGTGTGTATTTACAAAATCTTAAAAATAATAAAGTATTTGAAGAAACAAATATAGATCAAGAATTATTAAATAAAATAGGAAATGACTATATATTAAGATATAAAGAAGGAAAATATATTTTTGAAGAAGAACTAACAGACGAATTTTTCAATGAAGGACTAATTGATATAAATGAACTAAAATAATTTATCAATTATGTTGAAAAAATATATTATGATGTAATATAATAAGTGTATGCAAAAACAAATGAAAAGGAGGGCACCTGTTGAATAAAGAAAATAAAAACATAAAAATAATTACAATTACTGTAATAGTAATATTGATATTTATGATGATAATCATATCGATGAATAACAAGCAGAAGGGCTTAAAAGAATATATAAACCAAGCGAATATTGAAAGAACACTAAATATAATATCAAGTTCAGAAAATGCAGACTTAGAAAAAGAAATAACTAGCTACGCAGATTCAAAGGGATACGGTGTAAATATTGAATATGCAGGAACCTTAGATATTATGCAGAAATTAAATGAAGGTAAAGAATACGATGCAGTATGGTTATCAAATTCAATTTGGATGTATATGCTAAATAGCAATGTAAAAACCGAAAATTCAAAATGTACAAGCATAAATCCAGTAGTATTTGGAATAACAAAGTCTAAGGCACAAGAGCTTGGATTTATAGATAAAACTGTATATACAAAAGATATTGTAAATGCAATAGCAAATGGAAATTTAAAATTTAGTATGTCAAACCCAACAAGCACCAATAGTGGAGCATCTGCATATTTAGGGCTATTATCAACATTAGCAGGGAACCCAGAAGTATTAACAAAAGAAAATTTAGAAAATGAAGAATTAAAACAAAGTTTATCTAAACTATTTTCAGGAATGGAAAGATCATCAGGGAGTGAAGACTTTTTAGAAGAATTATTCTTAAAGGGAAATTACGAAGCTGTAATGACTTATGAAACATCAATTATTAATATAAATAAAGAACTAGAAAAAGCAGGAAAAGAGCCATTATATGCAATATATCCAGTTGATGGAGTATCAATTTCAGACTCACCATTTGCATTTATCAACAATGGTAATGAAGAAAAAAAGGAAATTTTTACAGATTTACAATCATACATATTAAGTGATGATGGGCAAGAAATACTACAAAAAAAAGGTAGAAGAACATGGTATGGTGGAATATCCAATAATGTTGATAAAAACATATTTAATCCGAATTGGGGAATTGATACAACAAAATATATTTCACCAGTAAAATATCCAAATACAAATGTTATAAAATTAGCACTTAATCTATATCAAACAGAATTAAGAAAGCCAACACATGTTGTATTTTGCCTAGATTATTCAGGAAGCATGGCAGGTAGTGGATATAATCAGCTTATGAATGCAATGGATTACATTCTAACAGACAAAGCAGCAAGTGACTTAATTCAATTCACAGCAAAAGATAAAATTGACGTTTTACCATTTGGCAGTGAAATATTAAATAAATGGCATACAGATAATGGTGATAATACAATAGAATTATTAACAAATATACATAATCTAAAGCCAACAGGCACAACAGCATTATATCCTGCAGCAATAGAAGCTTTAAAAATTTTACAAGAAGAAAATCAAGATGAATATAATGTTTCAGTTGTATTAATGACAGATGGGTTGGGCAATGTAGGTAATTATAAAAATCTAGAAGATACATTTAAAAATTTAAACAAAAAAATACCTATATATTCAATAACATTTGGCAGTGCTGATGAAAGTCAATTATCAGAAATAGCACTTTTAACAAATGCTAAAGTTTTTGACGGAAAAACAGACTTAGTAAAAGCATTTAAAGAAGTTAGGGGATATAACTAAGAGAAGAGGTTTTTATTTTGAAAAATTCAAGTATAATATCCGCAGCTGTGCGGAGGAGCATTTTTTGCTATTCCATATTTAGGACTATCAGTAGGTATAGTGCCATCTCTAGCAATAGGAATCGGTGCTTTTTGTGCAGGAGAGCTAGTACAATATGTAAATAAAAAAGACATACCAAAAGCAAAAAGTTTAACTGAAAGCATAGCTGAAGCTAAAGAAATGAACACTCAAATAGCTAGAATTATTCCAAAAATTGAAGATGAAGAATTAGTAAAAAATATAAAAGAAATAAACAACACAACAAAAAAAATAATAGAAACAATTGAGAAAAAGCCAGAAAAATATAAAGTAAATAATAACTTTTTTAATTATTATTTACCAGTTACAGTAAATATACTAAATAAATATGATGAAATAGAAAACCAAAACCTAACTACAGAAGAAAGTAAAAAATTTATGGAGTCTACCAAAAGAATGGTGATAAAAATAAATGATGCTTTTAAAAGTCAATTGTCAAATTTATATCAATCTGATATGATAGATACAGATGCTGAAATGAAGGTATTTGATTCAATGCTTAAAGCAGATGGATATAATCCAAATGATGACTTTAATATATAATAGGGGGAAAAAGAGTTGAATAAAAAGCAAATTATAGGAATTGCAATATTTGTAGCATTAATAGTAATCATAATTGCAATAGGTTTTTTAAATAAAAAAGATGGAGGCTTATCTACAAACAAGAATAATGTTTATGTTGCAGTAGGAGGCGGAAAAGAAGGATTTATTGCAGATGAAGAAGTAGTAAAGATAATGGAAAATAAGTATAAATTAAATGTTACTTATGATACTTGGAGTAATGGTAAATTTATAAAAGAGCCATTAGTAAGAAAAGCAGATGGACAAAAATATGATGTAATGTTTACATCAGACCAAAGATTTTATGATTATTATAAATTAGCTCCAAATAAACAAAATGGTGAAGCTGACAGATATACAGTATTAGATGGAGGCTTAACATTAAATACACCAATAGTAATATATAGTTGGGGAAAGGTTGTTGATAGCCTAGAAAAAGAACAAATAGTTACACAAAAAGATGGAGTATATTACATAACAGATATGGACAAATTGCTTAACTATATTTTACAAGGAAAAAAATGGTCAGAAATAGGACTAAATGAATTATATGGAAACATCAATGTAGCATCAACAGATCCTGTTACTTCATCTCCAGGAGCTACATATTATGGATTACTTTTGTCAATAATGTGTAACAGTACAATAAATGAACAAACAGTGCAAGAGAATTTACCTAAACTAAAAGAATTCTATAAAAGTTCTGGCTATATGAATAATACACCTGCAGACTTATTTGAAAGATATTTAAAAACAGGTATGGGTGGACAACCTATGATTGTAGATTATGAAAAAAGTATAATTGAATTTGCTAATTCTAATCCTGATGGATTTGAACAAGTTAAAGATGATATACGTATTTTATATCCTACACCAACAATATGGAATTCACATTGTATTGCTACATTTTCAGACTTAGGTAATGAGTATTATAAAGCATTTGATGATAAAGATATTCAACAAATAGCGTGGTCAAAATATGGATTTAGAACTGGTATTACTGGAGGAAACTATGATGTGTCTGGGTTAGAAATAGGTATTCCTAAGAGTATTAATAGTACAGTTTCTAGCTTGAAAATGGACGTGTATAATCAGTTGATTGATTATTTAAAACAATAAAGTTAGAATGTTGATAATTTGAATAAAACTTGTTAAATATAAATATATTTGGAACAAAACATAGCTGGGGTCTTCCTATTGGTCTTGTTCCTTAATATATTTATATTTAACAAGTTTAGCAAATATATAAGTTACTTTACAATAAATAATAAAAAGGAAGGATGAGAAGAATGGGAGATTTAGAATTAAAGGTTGCACAAGAACCTAAAAAAGAGGAAGTTGAAAATCTAGTTAATGAGGCAGAAAAAGTTACTGAAGAAAAAATTGAAAAGTCATTAAATTATGATGCTTTAACCGAAGAAGAAAAGGCAGCAATAGAGGAATTTAATAAAAAATTAAATGTTGAAGATACAACACAAGTATTGCAATATGGTGCAAAGGCACAAACAAAAATATCACAATTTTCTGATAATGTATTAGAAGGTGTTAAAACTAAAAGTACAGGAGAGGTAGGAGAATTATTAGCAGATTTAGTTGCAGAATTAAAATCTTTTGATGCTGATGTTGCAGCAGAAAATAAGGGAATTGGAAAATTATTTAATAGTGCCAAAAAACAATTAGATAGAATTATTGCAAAATATAGTAAAGTTGAAGCAAATGTTGATAGAGTTGAACAACAATTAGAAAATCATAAATTACAAATGTTAAAAGATATTACAATTTTTGATACAATGTATGAAAAGAATTTAGAGTATTTTAAAGAGCTTTCATTATATATTATAGCAGGTGAAAAGAAATTAAAAGAATTAAAAGAGGTAGTTTTACCTGAATTACAACAAAAAGCAAGAGAAACAGGAGACCAACTTGATGTACAAAAAGTAAATGATATGGAAAATACAATAAATAGATTTGAAAAGAAAATTTATGATTTAAAAACAACAAGAATCATAGCTATTCAAATGGCTCCACAAATTAGATTATTACAAAATAATGAAGCAGAGCTAGTAGAGAAAATACAAGGGTCACTAACAAATACTATTCCGCTATGGAAAAATCAAATGGTAATTGCACTTGGAATAACAAATGCAAAACAAGCCTTAGGAGCACAGAAAGCCGTTACAGATTTAACAAATGAGATGCTTAAAAAGAATAGTGAAACATTAAAACAAGGTTCTATACAAATAGCAGAAGAATCAGAAAGAGCTATTGTTGATATAGAAACTATACAAAAAACAAATAGAGATATAATTGAAACATTAGATAAAGTTATAGAAATACATGAAAATGGAAGAATAAAACGTCAAGAGGCTGAGCAAGAACTAATTAATATTGAACAAGAATTAAAAGATAAGATGATTGAATTAAAAGTAAACCAACAATAGGAGAAAAAATGGATAGTAAAAAATTTTTAAAAGATATGTATGATGATTTTTTTGGAATTGAAAAGCTAAGAAAAGAGAATCAAAAACTAAAAGATGAATTAAATTTAACCGATGATTTTCCTGCAATTGAAGTAAACAATGAAGAGAATAAAGAAACTCAGAATCAGGTTCAAAGTCAAGAAATAAGTAAAAAAAATAATGATGAAGTAATGGTTGAACTTTTTGGTAAAATAGAAGAATTGCGCATTATTGATGAGTCAAAAGAAGAACTAAAAAAAATAATTGAATATTCAAGAAAATACCAAGAAAAAATTGAAAAACAATATATACCATTTAATTTGTGCATTTATTCTGATGACGATGAAACCATAAGTAAAATAGTAGACATTATAAATGATGCAATGATGCACTTTTCATATATAAGAAGAGCTGATGCAATAGAAGTTTCATTATATAATATAGAAAAAGTTGATGAAATAGAACAAATATATAATGAAAAAAATAGCATAATAGTTATAAAGGATTTTGAAAATTTTAACAAACAAGAACAAGATTTCAAAGAAAAGTTTTTGCACAGAATTAAAGAAAAACACGAAAATGATGCAGAATATTTAACAATATTTGTAGCAAATAATAAAGAAATAATAAATCAAGTATTTGAGAAAAATGAAAATATTAAGGAAAATTTATTTAGTTTTGAAATTGTTGGAACAAAACCTGATATTCAAGAAGTATATCAAAGTGTATTGAAAAAATTGAAAGAAAATAATGAAATAACAGAAGAGTTTTCAATTGCTTTACTAGATTACATTTCAGTAACATATCCAAATAGTTCACTAGCATTTCCTGACTATAGGAATAAATTATGTGAAAAAATATTATTCAATAAGAAAGATAAATTAACAAAAGAATCACTTCCTGAATATGAAAAAGAAAAAACAACAGAAGAAATTTTTAAAGAATTGAATAGTCTTGTTGGATTAACAAAGGTAAAACAGGTATTACAAGATTTAGTTAGCCTTATGGAATTAAAAGAAAAAGCAAAAGATGATTTAAAAATAAAAAATACAAATTTGCATATGGTATTTTTAGGTAATCCTGGAACAGGAAAAACAACCGTAGCAAGAATAGTAGCTGAAATACTGTATAATTTAAAATATATTAAACAAAATAAATTAATAGAAGTATCTAGCAAAGATTTAGTAGCAGAATATGTTGGACAAACTGCACCTAAAACGATGGAAGTCATACAAAAAGCAATGGGCGGTGTATTGTTTATAGATGAGGCATACTCTTTAGCTAGTGGAAATGGACAAGGAAATTCCTATAATGAAGAAGCTATAGCTACACTTATTCAAGCAATGGAAAATTACAGAGATAACTTAGTAGTAATATTTGCTGGCTACACTAAAGAAATGCAAAGCTTTTTAGATAGCAATTCTGGAATTGTATCAAGAATAGGTTATACTCTTGAATTTGATGATTATACAGAAGATGAGCTTATTGATATATTTAAACAAATGCTGTCTAAGGCGGGATTTGAAGTTACAGAAGATGCAATAAACAAAACACGTGACATTATAAAAGAGTATAAAGCTTCTAAAAATTTTGGAAATGCAAGATTCATACGTAACGTGTATGAAAAAACAATTATAAAACATGCTTCTAATACAAAAGAAAAAAAAGGAAAGAAAATTTTAAAAACTATTCAAAAAGATGACATTAGTGTGGAAAATTTAATAAAATAAAAAAAGTCACCAAACCGGTGACTTTTTTATTATGTTATCGAGAAAAAGGTTACATAAAAAATAAAAACAATTGACATAAAACGGAAAAAGTAGTATTATATAAAGGATAATAAAAAAGAAATGATTTTATAAAAGATAATACGCAAAATTAATATAGAGAGGTGAACAATAATGGATAAAAAAGAACTTATGCAAATATATAGTGATGTAAAATCAAAAAAAATAAGTCCAAAAGAACTTGATTTTGATACACTAATAAAGGTTATGCTTATGTTAAAAGAAGAACTTGAACTTATGCTAAAAACTTCAAACAAAAACATGGAAAAGATACAAATAAGTCTAAACAATATAAAAATGTATGAAAAAGAAATAGAATTATTAAAAAAGAACTCTTAGGAATACCTAAGAGTTCTTGATTTATTTTAGTTAGCTAAGCCAATAAATAGGCGAATGGCTTTCATAGGATCGCCATTCTTTTCAGTTGCTTCAGAGTATTTTCTAAGATCAACATATTTTATGTCTTTTTCTACTAATAGCGAATGCATTTGAGTTATTTCCCAGCAGTCTTTTTCTTGATCCTTTAAATCTAAGTAAGCCGAAATACATTGCTCTATTAACAAAACACCTGGATAAGCTCCTTCCTTATTGCTTAGATAAGCATTAAATAAAATCATAAAATAGTCTTCATTGTATGGCTTTACTATGTAATGCTCACCTTCAATTAACATAAATAAACCTCCAATCATATTGTAAAAAACAATACCTTTACAAATTATAACACCAAAGCAAACACAATGTCAAAGAAAATATTGTACATTATGTAAAATTGTGCTATAATTTATATATAACGTGGTTGTTTATAACCACTTTAATATATTTCCCTCTGTTCTCAGTACGGAAGTGCTGTAAATATAATAAGTAAATGACCGAATGAAAGGAAAAAAATGGCTATCTACAATGTAGCAATTCTCAATGGAAAAAAGTTTGATATCTCTCGCGTATGCGACCGATTCAACAAGAATTCAGAGCTAACCCTTGAGGACATTGCAAGTGAGTTTGCTATTTCCAGAGATGAGCTTGTTAAGCGGCTCAAGGAAGGAGCAGGCAAAGATGAGAAAACGAGAGTAGATGGCATCATCCGAGAGGACAAGCAGCGTCAGAAACGGCGCAATGCAGATGCTAAGCAAAAGAATGAAGACAAGAAGGATACTAGTCGAGTAGAAAAGGAGAAAACTGTGACTACTACTAACTATGATGAGCAGCGTAAGAGTTTGGCTGAAGAAATTGCTCAATCTGAGCAGAAACTGGCAAAGAGCATCGAACAGTATGAAAAGCTTGAGAGCCTTGCGGAGAAGAGCCAGAAGCAAAGCTTGGCTGTCACCGAGCTTATTGAGAAGATGGAGGCAGAGATTGAGTTGCTTCAGAAGCGACTCGAGGATGCAAGGCAAGAACTGAAGAGTATCAAGGAGGTTCAACAGAAGGCTCACCAGAAGTATGAGCAGGATGTTGCCGCACTTGATGAGGCTAGGTTTGTTGTGAAAACTAATCAAGAGAATCTGGAGATTCTTGAGATGCAGTTGGAGGACCTGGAAAACCGTATGATTTACCTGGTAGCTCCTACCTATGACTTGTCTAAACTTCCCACTTCTGGTCGGTGCATCTCAAGTGTTGAACTCGAAGGTGTTGACCTCGAGCAGGTTCAGAGCAATGCCAATTCTCTTGGAATGCTTGAGACCGCTAACTTGATGCAACTGACTAGCTTGACAATAGAAGAGCTGATTGTCGCCTACGACTATGCCTGGCTTGTATGGGCATATTTGTGCAATCAAGACTACGAGGTTCACGTCCTTAACGAGGATGACCGCATCCAGAAACTTATCGACTACTTGGCTGCGTAAGCCATAAATTCTGCACTAACAGAACAAGAGATAGGGGGATAACAGAGAGAGCTTAATTGCTCTCTCTTCTTTTTATATAAATAAGAATAAAATACAAATAGATAAATAGAATTAAATAAGAGTAGCTATTAATAATAAATAGTTACTCTTATTTAATTTCTTTAAGGAGTGCAAAAATGCTAAATCTTTCTAGTAAAAGGAAAATAAGAATATTATTATTTTCTGTTTTTACAATTTTTTCTTTACTAATAGTAAGAATAGGATATATTCAATTAATTCAAGGAAAAGAATTACAGCAGTTAGCCTATCAACAACAGTCTTTAGACAGAAAAATTAATCCTAAAAGAGGCACTATATATGACAGTACAGAAAAATATGTGCTAGCAGTAAGTAGTACAGTATACACAGTGACGGTAAATCCAACTAATATAGAAGATGTTAATAAAGAAAAGGTAGCCAAAGCTTTAACCGAAATATTTGAATTAAACTATGAAGATATCTTAAAGAAGGTAAATAGAAAAAGTTCAATAGAAACAATAGTAAGAAAAGTTGAAAAAAAGAAGACTGATGAATTAAGAAATTGGCTTGATAATAATAACATAAAAACAGGAATAAATATAGATGAAGATACTAAAAGATATTATCCTTATGCAGATTTAGCTTCTCATATTATAGGATTCTGTGGAAGTGACAATCAAGGTTTAGATGGAGTTGAAGCAAAATATGATGAAGAGTTAAAAGGTAAGGCAGGAGCAATAGAAAGACTATCAAATGCAAAAGGCTTAGAAATAGGAACAGAAGGAGAAAATTATAAACAAGCAAAAGATGGGAATAATTTAGTCCTATCAATTGATATGACAATTCAATCAATAGTAGAAAAATATTTAGAAGAAGCATGTATTGACAATGTATGTACAGATGGTGGAAATGTAATTGTAATGAATCCAAAGACAGGGGATATTTTAGCAATGGCAACATATCCCGGATACGATTTGAATAAACCATATACTATAAATAATGAAGAATTACAAAATATATGGGATACTTTAGAGCAAGTCGAAAAAACAAAAGAATTACAAGCAATGTGGAGAAACAAGGCAATTGCAGATACGTATGAACCAGGGTCTGTATTTAAGCTTATTACATCATCTGTAGCATTACAAGAGGGAATAACAGATACAGATAATGAAGGTGAATTCTGTTGCACAGGAGGAATAGAAATAGCAGGAGTTAGAATCAAATGTTGGAGATACTACAGACCACATGGAAGCGAGAGTTTAAGGCAAGCATTAATGAATTCATGTAATCCAGTATTTATAGGACTTGGACAAAAAATAGGAGTTGATACATATTATAAATATTTGCAAAAGTTTGGACTTTTAGAAAAAACAGGAATTAATTTACCAGGAGAAGCAAAGGGTATTTTTTTAGCACAAAACAAGGTAGGACCTGTTGAATTAGCAACAATAAGTTTTGGGCAAAGATTTGAAATAACACCTATTCAAATGGCAACAGCGGTATGTAGCATTGCAAATGGAGGAGAGGCTATTACGCCAAGAATAGTAAAAGAAATAATTGATTCAGAAACAGGAGAGAGAAGAGAAAATCCTGTACAAAAAAAAGATAGAGTTATTGATAAAGAAACATCAGAAAAAGTACTTAGTATGATGGAATCTGTTGTTAGCGAGGGAACAGGTAAAAATGCAAAAGTAGCAGGCTACAGAATTGGAGGAAAGACAGGAACATCAGAAGATGGTGTAAATACTAATAAATATGTTACATCTTTTATGGGAGTAGCTCCAACAGATGCTCCTCAAGCAGTAGTTCTTGTAACTTTATATAATCCAACAGGAGAAGGACGGACACCAAGGAGGAGGTGTTGCAGCACCAGTAGGAGGACAGATTTTAAGTGAGGTGTTACCATATTTAGAGGTAGAGCAGGGAAACCAAGATGAGGTTGAGCCTAAAACAGAAATAGAAACACCTGATATTACTGGAAAAACATTAAAAGAAGCGGAAAGTATTTTGAAAGAAAATGGACTAGAAATTAAAATAAATAATGAATACGAAGGAATTGATAAGGAAAATATAGTGGTTTCAAATCAATTACCACAAGCTGGAATAAAGACTTATAGTGGAAGCTGTGTTTATATAGATTTTTAAAGTTGACAATCAAATCAATTTAGTTATATAATAAAACAGAATGTAAGGAGATGTAAAAATGATTTTAAAAAATACATTAGTAGGCCTTGATGGATTAAAAGCAAAAGGCAGTTTAGACATAGACATTACTGGAATAGAAAGCAATTGTGACAATATACAAAAAGGTAATATGTTTGTTGCAATAAAAGGCAGTGAAGTAGATGGCCATGACTATATAAGCAAAGCAATTGAAAATGGTGCAACTGCGATTATGGTTGAGGAAGGATGTGACTTAAAAAAAATAAAATTGCAAGAAGATACAACATTAGTTATGGCACCAAATACAAGGCATGCATTAGCAATAACAAGTAGTAACTTTTATGACAATCCTTCAAAAAAGTTTAAACTTATAGGAATAACAGGCACAAAAGGAAAAACTACTACATCATTTATGATAAAAGAAATATTAGAAAAGGCAGGAAAAAAAGTAGGACTAATAGGAACAATAGCAACATATATAAATGGAAAAAGAATCTCAGAAAGTAATAGAACAACACCTGAAAGTACAGAACTACAAAAATTATTTTACAAAATGGTAGAAGAAAAGGTTGAATATGTTATAATAGAAGTCTCATCTCAAAGTTTGAAATTACATAGAGTAGACGGATGTAATTTTGATATGGTTGCATTTACAAATTTTTCAGAAGATCACATAAGTAGCAAAGAACACGCAAGTATGCAAGAATATTTTGAAGCCAAATTACGATTATTTAAAATGTGCAAAACAGGTTTTACAAATGCAGATGATTTGTATGGTGCTAAAATACCAGAGCTATTTCCAGAAAGCAATATAACTACTTATGGTATAGATAATTTTGCAAATATAATGGCAAGAGATGTAACTGTTGCAAACTCATATGCAGATTTTAGAGCAAAACTTACAGATAGAAATGAAAGAGTTAAAGTTGGTATTTTTGGTAGATTTAGTATATATAACGCACTACTTGCAATAGCTATTACTAAAAAAATAGGAGTAGATGCTGAGACTATAAAACAAGCTTTAGAGAATATAAAAGTACCAGGAAGAAGCGAAATTGTTGAAAACAAAAAAGATATAACAATTATGATTGACTATGCACATTCGCCTAAAAGCATAGAGTGTATTTTACAAACAGCCAAAACATATACATATGGAAGGGTAATTTGTGTATTTGGTTGTGGAGGAGATAGAGATAAAAGTAAAAGAGAAGTAATGGGAGAAATTGCAGGAAAGCTAGCAGATTTTTGTATAATAACATCAGATAATCCTAGAACAGAACAACCAGAAGAAATAATAAAAAATATAGAAATTGGAGTAAAAAGAACAACTAAAAATTATAAAATAATTGTGGATAGAAGAGAAGCAATAAAAGAAGCAATAAAAATGGCAAATAAAAGAGATATGATAATTTTAGCAGGAAAAGGACATGAAACATATCAAGAAATAAATGGTAAAAAGTATCCATTTGATGAAAGAAAGATTATAAATGAATTATTAAAACAAAAGTAAAATTAGAAAGGGTGTTAATTTTGATTTTTCAAACTTCAGTATTACTTATAACATTTTTTATAACAATAATTGTAGCAATAATAATAATACCTATATTAAAAAAAATGAAAGTAGGCCAAATAGAAAGAGATGATGGACCACAGTCACATCTGAAAAAACAAGGTACACCAACAATGGGTGGACTAATAATAATGATTTCAATGATAATAGGAGTCACAATTTCATATTTTTATTACACGATTCAAGGGCAAAGTCAAATAGCACAAAAGCTATTACCAATTTTATGCTTGACAATGGGATTTGGCATTATTGGATTTATTGATGATTTTAAAAAATTAGTTTTAAAAAATACTAAAGGATTAAAACCAAGCTATAAAATGTTAGGACTTTTAGTAATTTCGGTTGCTTATGTGATATTTTTAGTAAAAGGTTTAAATCTGGGAACAGAAACATATATACCAATATTAAAAACATATATAGATATGCCAATTTGGGTATACATACCATTTGCAATTGTTGTAATATTGGCAACTACAAATGCAGTTAATCTAACTGATGGAATTGATGGATTATCTTCAAGTGTATGCTCAATAATAATAGCATGTTTATCGGTAATTGCAATTTCAACAGATACATTAGAAATGAGTACTTTTGGAAGTGTTGTAATAGGAGCAACATTAGGATTTTTAATGTTTAATTTACATCCAGCGAAAGTATTTATGGGGGATACAGGTTCACTTCTTTTAGGAGGAGTAATATCTTCAATGGCTTTATATATGAAAATCCCATTATTATTAATAGTAATAGCACTAATACCAGTAATTGAGACATTATCAGTAATAATACAAGTCGCATATTTCAAAAAGACAGGAAAAAGAGTCTTTAAAATGGCACCAATTCACCATCATTTTGAATTATCTGGATGGAAAGAAAGTAAAGTTGTAATAGTGTTTAGCCTAATAACATTAATACTATGCTTTATAGGAATTGCTATAATTTAACGAAAGGATAAATTGATTAATGTCAAAAAATAAAAAAAATACTAAAAGGATAAATAGTTTTACTAAAAATCCTGCTGACTATACTTTAGTTATAACAATTTTACTTTTATTATCTATTGGATTAGTAATGGTATTATCTGCAAGCTCACCAACAGCACTTTCAGAAAGTGGAAATAGCTATAAATACTTTTTAAAGCAATTAATATTTGCTGGAGTAGGTCTTGTATTTATGATTGGCATTTCAAAAGTAGACTATAGAATTTTCCAAAAATTTTACAAACAAGCATGGTGGGTTTCTTTTATATTATTAATTTTAGTAATAGCAATAGGTAAAGAAGTAAATGAAGCAAAAAGATGGATATATGTAACAGAATCATTATCATTTCAACCATCAGAAGTTGTTAAATTTTTAATGATTGTTTTTTATGCTGGAATACTTGTGAAAAATAGAAATGAGTTAGGCAAATATGGAAAGGGGTTTATAAAACATATATGTTTACTAGCACCAATAATTGCTTTATTATTGGCACAACCACATTTTAGTGCTTCTATTGTAATAATTGGAGTTTGCTCAATAATGATGATAGTGGCAGGATGTAAATTATGGCATTTTTTAGCAACAGGTTTAACTATTGGAATACCAGGAATTATTGGATTAATTATAATTGAGCCATATAGACTAACAAGAGTAACAACCTTTTTAGATCCATGGAAGGATGCGACAGGAACAGGTTGGCAAGTAATTCAAAGCTTATATGCAATAGGATCTGGAGGATTATTTGGTTTAGGGTTAGGTGAAAGTAAACAAAAATATTTATACATACCAGAACCACACAATGACTTTATTTTTTCTGTATTATCAGAAGAAATAGGTTTTATAGGATGTGCAGTTGTTATTGTGCTATTTGCTATTTTTATTTGGAGAGGAATATTAATTGCAATGAAATCACCAGACATGTTTGGTAGCTTAGTTGCAATAGGTATAACAGCATTAATTGCTATACAAGTAATTATAAATATAGCAGTTGTTACATCATCTATGCCAGCAACAGGTATGCCATTACCATTTTTTAGTTATGGTGGTACAGCTCTATTCTTTTTACTGTGTGAAATGGGGGTATTGCTCAATATATCAAGAGCAGGAACAAAATAATTATTATGGAGGAAGCTTATGAAGGCTATAATAGCAGCAGCAGGAACAGCAGGTCATATAAATCCAGGCCTAGCAATTGCGAATAAAATAAAACAAGAAGAACCAAACTCAGAAATAATATTTGTAGGAACAACAAGAGGTTTGGAAAATGATTTAGTACCAAGAGCTGGATATAAATTAAAAACAATAGAAGCATATGGATTAAGCAAACAAATCTCAATAGATAATTTAAAAAAAATGCATAAAACTTATAAGGGAATAAGTGAAGCAAATAAAATAGTAAAAGAATTTAAGCCAGATATAGTTATAGGAACAGGTGGCTATATTTGTGGTGCTGTAGTATTAGCAGCAAAAAAAAATAATATACCTGTATTATTGCATGAGAGTAACGCTTTTCCGGGAAAAGCTGTAAAAATGTTATCAAAAAAAGCCGATACAGTATTAGTTTCGTTTGAAGATGCAAAAGAAAGGCTACCTAAAGCAAATAAAGTAGTATATACAGGAACACCTGTAAAAATACAAAAAAAAGAATATACAATGCAAGAAAAAGATACTATTGTAAAACAAATTGGCTTAAATAGAACTAAACCAATAGTATTAATTTTCGGAGGAAGTCAAGGTGCTCAAAAAATTAATGAAGCAATTATACAAATTATAAAAGAAAAACTAAATGTTAATTACCAAATAATGTGGGCAACAGGACCAAAACAGTATGACAAAATAAAACAAGAATTAGAAAATGAAAAAGTAAATGTTGACAACATAGATAATGCTAAAATAGTTCCATATATATATAATATGGAAGAAGTGATGAATGTTTCAGATGTAATTGTTGCAAGAAGTGGAGCAATGAGTATCACTGAAATTTCCAATTTAGGAAAGCCATCAATTTTAATTCCATTACCAAATGTAAGTGGGGATCATCAACTATATAATGCAAAAGTATTAGAGGATGTTGGTGCTGCAAAAATAATACTAAATGACAAATTAAATGGAAAAAATTTAAATGATACATTAAATGACATTGTTACAAATAAAGAAAAACTAAAAACAATGTCAGAAAAAGCTTTAACAAAAGCTGCATACAATGTGGAAAACAGAATATATAATGAGATAAAATTGTTAAAAGGAGAATAAAATGCTAAAGAAAACGAAAAACAAGATAATTTTAATTTTTTTTATTATAGGAATTTTAGCAATTGCTGCAATTGGTATAGCATATATACAAATGCTACATAATGCTGGAACAATAATAGAAGCAGACGGATTAGATAATAATGGACAAATAGCAGAAATCATAAATTCACTAACAAATAAAACTATAATGATACTTATTACAGCAACTTTAACATTTATAGCGGTTGTAGGGATGATAAGCTTTATAATATCGAAATTTATAGTTCAACCAGTTGATAGTACTGTAAATAAGATGACCAATGAACTAGAAGATAAACTTAGTGAAGTATCTAAACAAAGAAATCAAATGGAAACAATATTATTACATATGACTGATGGAATCATTGCATTTAATATGCAGGGACAAATTATATTAATAAATCCAGAGGCAAGAAGATTACTAAAAATTTCACCAGAAGATAACAGCTTTGATGATATATTTAAAAAAAGTGGTGTAGATATTAATATGGAAAAAATAATTTACTTAGAAAATTGGACATCAACAGAAGAAAGAGTAAAAGTAGAGGATACATATATACACATATTTTTTGCACCATTTAAAAATGAAAATAATACACCAGCAGGGGTGATTGCTGTTATTCAAGACATAACTGAACACGTAAAGCTTGACAATATGAGAAAAGAATTTGTAGCAGATGTATCACATGAATTAAAAACTCCAATAACATCAATAATGGGATATTCAGAAACATTATTAGAGTCAGAATATGATAAAGAAATACAAGATAAATTTTTAAATGTAATTGCTACAGAAGCAAGAAGAATGGACAAGCTAGTTAAAGACTTACTTACTCTTTCTAAGTATGACAATGCAAAAGATAGAACAAAAAAAGAATCTTTTGACTTAGGAGAGCTTGTAAAAAGAGCACAAGATAAACTTGCAATTGAAGCAATCAAAAAAAATCAAAATGTTAGTTGCTTTGTAACAGCTGATGTACCTCCAGTGTATGCAGATAAATATGATATTGAAAGAGTTGTACTGAATATATTATCAAATAGTATAAAATATACAAAAGAAGAAGGAGAAATTAAGATATATGTTGGCTTTGTGCATAACGATGCTTATATAAAAATTATTGATAATGGAATTGGGATTCCAGAAGAAGACTTAAGTAGAATATTTGAGAGATTTTATAGAGTTGACAAAGCAAGAACTCGTGAGATGGGCGGAAGCGGTTTAGGCTTATCCATTGCTAAAGAAATTTTGGATAAAAATGGTGGAAACATTGATATAAAGAGCGTTGTTGGAGAAGGTACGGAAGTTGTAATTAGAATTCCTACTAAGCAATAAATTTTCATCTCCCTGTTCTAATGCTTTTCAGAATAGATTGTAATTATTTCCGCCTAAATGTTGATATATAAATATATTTTGAACAAAACATAGCTGGGGTCTTCCTATGGGTCTTGTTCTTTCAATATATTTATATATCAACATTTAGGCTACTCTATAAAAGTTTAGTCTGAA
>JAFWKV010000014.1 GCA_017511265.1 Clostridia bacterium
CACATCTTTGATGTGTGTCATTTAAGCCCGTCCCCATTGACATCTTCTTTAAGCCCGTCCCCATTGACACGTTTCCTTTTAAGCTCGTCCCTATTGACAACCTCCGTCCCCATTGACAGCAACCTAAAATTAGGATTTATTCCTAAAATTATTGACATAAAAGTGGAAAGGTGATAGACTAAAAAATGTAATATAGGCGTAATAGATGTTGAATTTAATTAAATTCAATGGAAAGGAACAAGCCATGGGAAAAAAAGAGCGGTTCTATGCTGATATAATGGCGTTGAATCCAGGAGTAACAGGGTCATGCAATTTGGTTGTAGTAACACTTCCAAATCTTAGTATGCCGAAGATTCAATTTGTGGTAGATTGTGGACTATTTCAAGAAAAATCTGAGGAAATCTTAAATAATAGTTTTCCTTTCAATCCTGAAAATCTAGATTTTTGCTTGATAACACACAATCACGTTGACCACATAGGTAGACTACCTTTATTGGTGAAGAAGGGATTTAGAGGTAAGATTTACACATCAGAACCAACTTCTAAGTTGATTAGCTTAGCACTGTGGGATTGTCACAAAATATTGAAAGGATCATCTAAACGAAAACACAAATGTGATTATTTGCTATATCAAAGTGCAGATTTAGAGCAAGCACTTACACAAGTTACTTCATGCAATTATGGCGAAGAAATTCAAATTAATGATTATGTGAATGTAACATTTTTAAAAAATGGTCATTTAGTTGGTGCTGCTTTGATTTATGTCAAAATTTCATATCCAGGATATCAAGATATTAATATTTTGTTTACTGGAGATTACAAGGGCAGTAATCTATTTTTGGATGTAGACCCAATACCAGAAAATCTTAAGAAAATACCATTAACTGTGGTACAAGAATCTACTTATGGATATATGCAAACAGAAGAAATGAAGCCATGCTTTGAGGAAAATGTAGTAGAGCACATTCAAAATGGAGGAACAGTTATAGTACCGGTGTTTTCTTTAGGACGTTCACAAGAAATTCTTTATAAGCTGAAGCTAATGCAAAATGCAGGTAAGCTTAGCAATAGTATTCCAATCTTTTTTGATGGAAAACTTGCACAACAATATACAAGTTTATACGTTAGAGGAGATTTAGGAATAAAAGAAGAAATGAAGGATTTCTTACCTGAAAATGTAACATTTGTTGATAGAGCGAGTCGCTCTTCTGTATTAGCTAATACAGAAAGTAAGATAATTCTTACCACTTCCGGAATGGGTTCTTATGGACCTGCACAAACATACATAGCAAATTATATTAGTCAGCCGGGAATACTAATTCAATTTACAGGCTATACTGCAGAAGGAACATTAGGTGCAAGACTTAAGAATACACCATTTGGAGAACAAGTGATGATTGGAGGAAGTGAAAAAATTAAACTTGCACAAGTAGAATATACAACAGAATATTCTGCTCATGCAAAAGCAGATGAAATACTTGAGTTTTTGAAGCAATTTAGTTGTCTGAAACTTGTATTAGTAAATCATGGTGAAGAGAATGTGAAATGTCAATTCGCAAAAAGGATAATTGAAGAGATTAACCCAAAGGACGTAGAAATTTTGGGAAACCAATATTTCTATAGAATTAATCCATATGGATTAATAAAAGCTATGCCTACAAAATTCAAATAGTTCCAAAAGAGCACCCCATAATTTTGGGGTGCTCGTGTCAATGGGGACGGGCTTAAATGACACACGTATGCTGTCTTTTGGGACGGGGGTAAAAAACATCACCCTGCCGATGATTTTGGGGTCGGGGTCAAAAAGTATCACCTTGTCCTTGATTAATTTTATAAAAAAATGTAGACCGCGTAGGCGGAGCGAAGCGTAGTCGTCTGGAGCTTCCCCACATTTTTTAGGATGGGAAGCGACAACAAGGTCGTAATGTTTTATAAAATTAATCAAGGACAAGGTGATACTTTTTGACCCCGACCCCAAAATCATCGGCAGGGTGATGTTTTTTACCCCCGTCCCAAAAGACAGCATACGTGTGTCATTTAAACCCGTCCCCATTGACACGAGCAAGCAATTTAATTTGAAACAGAATCATTTTCAATCAAATCGTCTTGGCTGGTCGAGTCATTTTGACTAGTATTAGAAGAGGTATCTGAATTGACTAAGTTAGTTGTTTCTGTATTATTTGTATTAGAATTGGTTCTATTAGAACTTCCTGCATTAGTATTTGTTGTACTTGAATTGATAGAAGTAGAAGTATTATTCTTATTTGTATTATTTCGTACAGTAGATTCTGAAGAAGTGTTTTTGGAATTTGAGTTAGTTGTTGTGGATTTTGGCTCATCAATATCTGGAACATCTTCATCAGTAAGACCTCTTGTAATGGTTACAGTATTACTATTAGAGTTTACATTAGTTGTTGAACCAGAATGTAATGTGCACATATCAGGCAAAGTTCCCTGTACAAAATACTCAGTATATCTCTCTGGGCAACCACTATTAGCAAGCTTATGACTATCAGTACATACAGTTGCAGAAGTAACTCCTCTTTTAGGCTCTTCAAATTTTGCATTATCTAATTTTGAATGTATATTGTTCATAACATGAGCCCATAAAAGTCCTGCAGGATTTTTTCCATTAAAATTAATTGATTCATTTAAATCAAATCCATACCAAGTTGCAGCTGAATAATATGGAGTAAATCCACATAGCCATCTATCATAATTGTCGTTAGTAGTTCCCGTTTTTGCAGCAACATCCATTCCTGAAATAGAGCAATAGGTTGCAGTTCCGTTAGTACCTTTAACAGGCTGAGTTAATAATTGTTTTAAAACATAAGATGTTTCTTCAGAAAATACTCTTCTTTTGGTTTGACTAGATTTTACAATAGTTTTTCCTTTTGCATTTTCGACTTTTGTATAGAAAATAGGAGAGATGTATTCACCATTGTTAGCTATTGTAGCATAAGCAGCAGCTGTCTCTAATGGAGTCATTCCTTTTTCTAGTCCACCCAAAGCTAAAGGTAAATTGTTATCTTTATCTGTAAGAGTAGTAATTCCAAGCTTTTTCATATATTTTATTGATTTCTTAGGAGTTAATTGCTCCATCATTTTAACAAAAGGAATATTTTGAGATGATTCTACTGCTCGCCTTACTGTAATTTCGCCTAAATAAGGGTCATAATCAATAGGAGAATAAGGCTCAGATTTACCAATATCGAATGATGTAGGAGAATCATCATAAACAGTTACAGGTGTAATAATTTTTTCTTGTAAAGCAGGACCCAATATTGCTACAGGTTTGATTGCTGAACCTGTTTGTCTTGCTGTTTGAGTTGCTCTATTTAGAGAACGTGCTTCATTTTTTTCACCTAAGCCACCAACACATCCAACCACATTACCAGTTTTATGGTCGATAATTACCATAGCGGCTTGAGAAGTTGCATTTACATTATTACTAGACTTTAATATGTATTTTCCTTTTTGGAATTCTTTTTCCATTTGAGTTTGTATATCTGAATTTTGAGTACTATATATCTTTAGTCCTGCCATATTCATATAGTTTGTTGCAAATGACTTAGATATATGTTTATTTTTAGATAAAGTATTTATCAATTCTGAAATTAATGCATCAGTATGATATGAGTATATGCCATCTCCATTTGCTTCAGTATTTCCTTGAGTAAATTTTAAACCACTTTCAACTTGTGATATTGCTGAATCATAATCAGTTTGCGAAATATGTTTTAATTCAAGCATTTTACTAAGTACGGTTTTTGTTCTTTTTTCTATTTTTTCAGACTTATCTTTTTCTCCATAAGGATTGTATGAATTTGGAGAATTGTTGATTCCTGCTAAAAAAGCACATTCTGCTAAACTTAAATCTGTCACATCTTTATCGAAGTAATATTTTGAACCAGCTTGAACGCCATATATATTAGGACCTACATAAATTATGTTTAAATAAGTTCCCATAATTTCATCTTTTGACATTGCAGTCTCAAGTGAAAATGCTTTTACCCATTCACTTATCTTTCTTGAAATAGAAGTAGAATCATCACCAGTCATGTTTTTTACAAGCTGTTGAGTTATAGTACTTCCACCAAAAGATGAAGAACCAAAGTGAATTATATAAGAAAAAATTGCAGATGTAGTTCTCTTTAAATCTATACCGTGGTGTTTATAAAATCTTTGATCTTCTATAGAAATATAAGCATTTTTTAAATTTTCTGGTATTTTAGAAGTATCAATAGGATATTTAACTTTTTCTGAACCTATTTTAGCTATAGCTTTTCCATCTGTATCAATAACTTCAGAATTTTTATTAATTACCATTTCAAGAGCCATGCTTTTAAAAATATGAATTTTATATATTTCCCAAATTATAAACAAAAGCAATAATACCATAATTGCTATAAATAATAATTTTTTGATTTTTTTCTTAAAAGATTTTTTTTCTATTCTGACATCACTATTTCTATTATTTTTTTGCAATGCTTTAGGAATTTCATTTACATTATTTTTTCGTTTTATTCTTCTTTGTTTCAATTTTACAATCCTTTCTATATTATTAAAATTAAAATATAGTATAGCATAAATTGAAAATAACAGCAACCTTAATAACGTTTTTGAAAAATTTCTCAATTAGTGTAGACAAATTCTATAAAAATATGATATTATAGTTAAGTAATCAAAAGATAAATAATTTTAAGAGGAGGTAGTATTTTTGAAAACTATAAATAAGGTTCTTATTATTATGTTAATAATTGTATTTGCTTTTGGTATTAGTTCATCATATGCAATTGATTTAAATTTAACCGATCCAATTGATAACAACACATCTGAAAATTCGACAACAAATAGAACAAGCTCTAATAACACATCAAGCAATACATCAAACAATACTTCAAGTAATACTTTTGATGATGATACAACATTCTCAGGAGAAGGAAACGATTCTTCATCAAACAGAACTAATAGCAATTCTTCTTCAAATAGCGATTTTGATAGTACAACATCTTCATCTAATCAAAGTTCAACAACTGTAAGCAATGCATCGTCTTCTGACGAAGGTTTAACAATAAGTGACATAATAAATATATTTGTTATAGTCATAGGTATTATATTAGTATTTTTAGGTATTGCAATTTTAATAAAAATAAAAAAATAATTAATTATTAAAAACAGATATTTTTTAATATCTGTTTTTTTTTCAAATTTTTTCTAAGTATATTATCCACCAAAAAAACAATAATATTAATGAATTTTGAAAATAGGAGGATAATTTTATGAGTAAAAAAATAATACTTAGCATTATTTTACTAACAGCAATTGTGCTATCATTTAACTGTGTTTTTGCTGAAAATATGGCTCAAGATGCTGCAAACACAGTTAATGATAGTATAGATAAAACCCAAAACACAATGAATAATGCAGGAAATGCAATAAAAGACGCAGGAAATTCTGCAATGAATGCTGTAAATAGTACTGTAAATGGAGCAATGAATACTGTAAATGAATTAACTCAAGACAGAAATACCTCAAATACAGATAATAACAATATGAATATGGCTGGCACAAATGATAATGCTAATTACACAACTACTAGAACATCAGCAGAAGGAACAATACTTGGTATGAATTCTACAGCTTGGACATGGCTTATTATGGGTGCTGTTGCGATTGCTATTGTTGCATTAATTTGGTACTATGCAATGCAGACATCAGATCACGGCTATGACGATGAGTAAGTAAACAAATGACTGAAATGCTGATATATAAATATATTCTGAACAAAACATAGCTGGGGGCTTCCTATAGGTCTTGTTCTTTAAATATATTTATATATCAGCATTTCAGTCATTGACTTATTAATACAAAGGAAAATAGCTTGACTAATGCAAAAAAATGTGTTTTAATAGAACAATAAAAGGAACAAGTCGTGCTATGCATGCACTCCTAAAAGTATGCACAAAAAGCACTTTTAGGAGTGCTTTTATATGTAAAAAACGGAGGTTTTATTTATGATTAAAATTACTTTAAAAGATGGAAAAGTCATGGAAGAAAAAGAAGGCATTAAGATTTTTGACGTAGCAAAAAAAATTAGTGAAGGACTAGCAAGAGTTGCAACTTGTGCAATTGTAGATGGAGAAACAAAAGATTTACGATATGAACTTAATCAAGATTGTAAACTAAGTATTTGTACATTTGAAAGCGATTTAGAAGGGAAAAAGGCATATTGGCATACAACATCACACATTATGGCACAAGCTGTAAAAAGGTTATTTCCAAATACAAAACTTGCAATAGGACCTGCAATAAATGAAGGCTTCTATTATGATTTTGACGTAGAAAAGCCATTCACAGATGAAGATAAATCAAAAATTGAAGCTGAAATGAAAAAAATAATAAAAGAAGATTTAGCAATTGAAAGGTTTACATTGCCAAAAGAAGAAGCAATAAAATTAATGAAAGAAGCAGATGAAAAATATAAAGTAGAATTAATTGAGGACTTACCAGAAGGAGAAGAAATATCTTTCTACAAACAAGGAGATTTTACTGACCTTTGTGCAGGACCACACTTAATGAGTACAGGAAAAGTAAAAGCAGTAAAAATTCTTACATCTTCAAGTGCATATTGGAGAGGTGATGAAAAAAGAGAAAGCTTGCAAAGAATCTATGCAATATCATTCCCAAAAGCAAGTCAAGTAGATGAGTATTTAGAAATTCTTGAAGATAGAAAAGCTAGAGATCATAGAAAAATAGGAAAAGACTTAAAATTATTTATGACACACCAATTAGTAGGATCTGGACTTCCAATGTACTTACCTAATGGAGCAACTATAAGAAGAGTACTTGAAAGGTATATTCAAGATAAAGAAATAGCTCTTGGATATGACCATGTTTATACTCCAAGCTTAGCAACAACAGACTTATATAAAATAAGTGGACATTGGGATCATTACAAAGACGATATGTTTCCGATGATGAAAATGGATACAGAAGAATTTGTGCTAAGACCAATGAACTGTCCACATCATATGCTAATTTATAAAAGTGAACTACATTCATATAGAGACTTACCAATAAAAATTGGTGAACTAGCACATGACTTTAGATTTGAAGACTCAGGAGCAGTTTGTGGCTTAGAGAGAGTTCGTCAAATGTGTCAAAATGATGCACACTTATTTGTAAGACCAGATCAAATAAAAGAAGAAGTAGGAAAAGTTATAAATTTAATTTTTGAAGTGTATATAAAAGATTTTGGATTTTCAAGAGATAACTTTAGCTTTAGACTTTCATTAAGAGATAAAAATAATACAGAAAAATACATAGACAATGACGAAATGTGGGAAACAGCAGAAGAACAACTTAGACAAATTCTAAAAGAATTAAATATAGAATTTTACGAAGCAGAAGGAGAAGCTGCATTCTATGGACCAAAAATAGATATACAAATAGAAACAGCATTAGGACATGATGTAACAATTCCAACATGCCAGCTAGACTTTGCATTACCAGAAAGATTTGATTTAAAATATATAGGTAAAGATGGAGAAGAACATAGACCAGTAGTAATTCACAGAGCAATACTTGGAACATCAGATAGATTTATTTCTTTCTTATTAGAAGAAACAAAAGGAAACCTTCCAACATGGCTTTCACCTGTTCAAGTAAAAGTATTGCCTATAGCAGATAGCCATATTGAATACGCTAAAAGTGTAGAAAATATTCTTAGAGCAAAAGGACTTAGAGTAAAACTAGATGATCGTTCAGAAAAAATTGGTTACAAAATACGTGAAGCTCAGCTTGAAAAAGTTCCATATATGCTTATTGTAGGAGATAAAGAAATAGCATCAGAGTCAGTTGGTGTACGTTCAAGAAAAGATGGAGACATAGGAGCTATGAAAACAGAAGATTTTGTTGAGAAAATTTTAAAAGAAGTTGTCAATGGGGACGGTTCTAATTGACAACTTCAGGAAGAGGAAAAAATGAAAATAGGTATAGTAGGACTTCCAAATGTAGGGAAAAGTACAATGTTTAACAGCATAACAAAAGCAGGTGCAGAATGTGCAAATTACCCATTTTGCACTATAGAGCCAAATGTAGGAGTAGTTGCAGTTCCAGATGAAAGGCTAGATAAATTAGCACAAATGTATAATCCACAAAAGGTTACTCATGCAATAGTAGAATTTGTAGATATAGCAGGACTGGTAAAAGGAGCAAGTAAAGGAGAAGGATTAGGAAATAAATTCTTATCACATATTCGTGAAGTAGATGCTATCTGCCATGTCGTAAGATGCTTTGAAAATGATAATGTTGTACATGTAGATGGGACTATTGATTCGGTAAGAGATGCAGAAACAATAAATTTAGAATTAATTTTTGCTGACATTGAAACAGTGGATAAAAGGATTGAAAAAGCAAAAAAAATGCTAAAGGCAGATAAAAAATATCAAACTGAATTAGATTTACTTGAAAAAGTTAAGTCTAATTTGGAAAAAGAAATTCCTGTAAGGGCAATGGAATTTAATGAAGACGAGCAAGAAATTATAAGAGATATATTTTTATTAACATCAAAGCCTATAATTTATATTGCAAATATATCAGAAGAACAAATTGAAAACTCAGAAAAACAAGAAACTGTTAATAAATTAACAGAATATGCCAAAAAAGAGAATGCAGAAGTTATTCCATTGTGTGTTAAAATTGAAGAAGAATTGTCAGGATTGGAAGAGGAAGATAAACAAGAAATGCTTGAAGCATTGGGATTAACTGAGTCAGGGTTAGATATATTAATAAAGAAAAGTTATGAACTTTTAGGACTAATGTCTTTCTTAACAGCAGGAGAACCTGAAGTTAGAGCGTGGACAATAAAAAAAGGAACAAAAGCACCTCAAGCAGCAGGAAAAATCCATTCAGATATAGAAAGAGGATTTATAAAAGCAGAGATTGTTTCTTATGATGATTTAATAAGAGAAGGCTCAATGGCGAATGCACGTGAAAAAGGCTTAGTGCGTTCAGAAGGCAAAGAATATGTTATGCAAGATGGAGACGTAGTTTTATTTAAATTCAATGTGTAATAAAAATGTAACAAAAATGTAACAAAAAAACTATTGACTAAAACGAATATAAAGTGTAAAATTATTATAGAAAATACAAAAGAAATTCATATATATTTTAAAAAAACACTTGCAAAACCAAAAAAAGTGTGGTATAATTATCTACGTTAGTTAGATAATATAAAATATATAGAAATTAAAAGGAGAGAAAAAAATGGAAAAAACAAAATTAATTAAAGGATTTTTAATAATAATAGTAGCTTTTGCTTTAGTATTTAATGTATCAACAGTTTTTGCTGCAGATAATAATACAATAGATTTTGTTGATGTTACTAACAGAAGTAGTTCAGATTCAAATACAAATGGAAATAACACTAATACTAATAGCAATAGCAATAATACAAATACAAATTCAAATACTAATAGAAACACTAACAGTAATAATACAAATTCTATTTCTAATACATCTAATACTAATAATAGCAATAGCAGTTCATACAATACAAATAAAAACAAAAATACAAATTTACCAAAAACAGGTATAGCTGAGACAGGTTCAATTGTATGTGTAGTATTTGCATTAGCAGTTTCTGCAGTATATGCATTCAAAAAATTAAGAGATTACAATATTTAATTTGATAACAATAAATAAAAAGTAGGCATTAATATTATGCCTACTTTATTGTGTTTATTTGATTTGATGCTTTTACAATAATTCTATTATCTGAATTGAAATTATTACATGTGATGAGAGTTAGCTGCTTTTTTGACAAATCAGTTTGTTTAATGGGAGTAAGATCACTTGCTGAAACTTCATATATATCAATAACTTTGTAAGAAATAGACTTTTTATTAATATCATAAACTATAATATCATCATTTATTTTTAATTCTGAAATTTTACTAAAAAATTTGTAGTTATCATAATTATGCCCAGCTATACACAAATTACCATCTTCATTTGGCATAGGTCCTGCAATTCTACATGGCGCAATTTTAAGTAGTTCCTCATTAGCTTCTGAAATTATAGGATAATAAATATTTATTTTTGGTATTTCAATCATTCCAATTATAGAAAATACTAAATTTCCTTGTTTAAATACTTGCATTTGAGAATCAGCATTATTATACAATTTAGAAATGTCGTAATTATTTGCAATTTGTTTAGCAGTAATATCTTTAGAACGATTTAAAATTAGTGTAAAAAAATAACATATAATTACTACAAAAATTAAGAAAACTGAGAATACGAATTGAAAATAATATCTTTTTTTATTTGAACTTTTTCTATTAAATTCTGAGATGTTTTTATTATCAATTTTTAAAATTTGATTCATTACTAAAACTCCTTATAATTATTTTTTCATATAAATTAAAATTAATTATAGAAAATTTTTACAAATATTCGAAAAAGGCTTGCAATTAAAAGAAAAATTGGGTATAATATACAAGGACAAAACAAAAAGAGAGTGGGCGCAAAACCCACTCTTAAGTTTTATTATAATGTATAGAATGGTTTGAAAATGAAAAACATTATCGTAAATCTTTATAAAGGAGAAATAAAAATTGTCAAAAATAGAAGAAAAGGTTGAAAACCTTGTAAAAAAGCCAATAAACAACATCGGTTATGAATTATATGACGTAGAATATGCTAAAGAAGGCAAGGACTACTTCTTAAGAATATTTATAGACAACAAGAATGGAATTAGCATAGAAGACTGTGAAAAAGTTAATAATGTAATTTCAGACTTATTAGATGAGGCAGACTATATAAAAGAACAATATTTTTTAGAGGTATCTTCACCAGGAATAGAAAGGGTACTTCGTAAAGACAAACATTTAGAACAAAATATTGGAAAAGATATAAACATAAAATTATTTAGAAAAGATGATAATGGAAAAAAAGAGTATTTTGGAAAGCTTCAAAATTTTGATAAAGAAAATATTACAATAAATGAAGAAAACAAAGAATATTTAATAAAAAGAAAAGACATAGCATATATAAAAACAATATTTAATTGGTAAAGGGAGGATAAAAATGGAGACTATTAACAATAAAGAATTAATATTAGCATTAGAAGATTTAGAAAAAGAAAAAGGAATAAAAAAGGAGTATGTGCTAGAATCTATAGAAACGGCATTAGTATTAGCATATAAAAGAAACTTTGACTCACTTGAAAATGTAAAAGTAGTTATGGATAAAAAAACAGGAGCCACTCATTTATATGCTGTTAAAGATGTTGTAAAAAGAGTAACAGATAGTAATTTACAAATAAATGTAAAAAAAGCAAAAGAAATAAACAAAAATTTAGAAGCTGGAGATCAGGTTGAAATAGAACTTGTGCCAAAGGGATTTGGTAGGATTGCGGCACAAGCAGCAAAACAAGTAATAGTTCAAAAAATAAGAGAAGTCGAAAGAGACGTTGTATATACTGAATTTAATGACAGAAAAGGAGAAATTGTATCAGGTTTAGTACAAAAAGCAGATAAAAATATAGTTGTAATGGATTTAGGAAAGCTAGAAGGAATTATGCCTGCAAAAGAACAAATACCAACAGAACATTATAAAGTAAATGACAGAATAAAAGGATATGTGCTAAACGTTGAAAGAGGCGAAAAGGGTGCCCCACATGTGCTTGTATCTAGAAGCCATCCAGACTTTGTAAGAAAACTTTTAGAATTTGAAATACCAGAAATTTATGAAGGTGTTATAGAAATAAAAAGTGTATCACGTGATCCAGGATATAGAAGTAAAGTTGCAGTATATTCTCCAAACGAAAATATAGATCCAGTTGGCTCATGTGTTGGACAAAAAGGCGTTAGAATACAAAATGTAATAAATGAATTAAATGGAGAAAAAATTGATGTAATAGAGTGGAACGAAGATCCATCAATTTTTATATGTTCTGCATTATTACCAGCACAAATATTAGCTGTTGATATAAAAGAAGAAGAAAAATTCGCACAAGTTATTGTGCCTGACGACCAACTTTCACTTGCAATAGGTAAAGGTGGACAAAATGCACGTTTAGCAGCTAAACTTACAGATTGGAAAATCGATATAAAATCAGAGAGTCAGTTCAGACAAATGCTAGAAGAAGCTAATAAAAATGAAGAAGATGATAAAACAAATGAAGACTAAATTTCAAAGAACATGTATGGGATGTTATGAACAAAAAGACAAATCTGAATTAATTAGAATAGTTAAAAATAAAAAAGAAGAAATATACTTAGACAAAAGTGGTAAAGCAGAAGGCAGAGGATTATACTTATGTAAAAATATCAATTGCTTAGAAAAATTAATAAAAAATAATAATATAGAAAAAAAATTCAAACTAAAAAGGCCAAATGATATTTATGAAAAAATAAGAGGTGTAATTATTGACAAATAAAAAAATATTGGGGATGCTTGGATTAGCAAGTAGAGCAAGAAAAATAACTTTTGGAGCAGATGCTACTGAGAATGAAATAAAAAAAAATAAAATATATTTAATAATAGTAGCAGAAGATGCGTCAGAAAGAACAAAAGAAAAATTTATGAAAACAGCAAGAAATTATAATGTCCCCATAATAGTATGTGATTCTATAGACAATTTAAGTAAAGCAATTGGAAAGCAAAATAAAGCTATAATAGGAGTGAAAGATATTAATATAGCGATAAAAATTGATAAAATAAACAGGAGTGATGTTAATGGGTAAAATAAAAATACATGAAATAGCAAAAAAATTAGGGTTAACAAGCAAGGAAGTATTAGAAATGGCACACAATTTAAAAATTGATGTTAAAAGCCATTTAAGTGGTGTTGACGAAAGTCAGGCTAAACAAATAGAAGATGGCTTTGAAACAAAAAAAGTTTCAAATAAAAAAAATACTTCAAAAAATACAAATAATAAAAAAGAAAAACCAGCAAAAGAAAATAAAAATGATACTCCTGTTATAATAAGAAGAGAGGTCATAATTTCTGAAGAACAAAAAAAGCAAGAAGATGCCACAAAATCAAACCAAAAGAAAAATTCAGTAGGGTTTGTTGAGAGAAAACAAAAATCTGATTATAATATAGTTTATAGAAATAAGCAAACAAAACCAATGACAGTAAGTGAATTATTTGGACTAAAAAAGGAAGAACCAAAAAAAGAAGAGATAAAAGAAGAAGTAAAAAAAGAGACTAAAGAGATTAAGCAAGAAGTTATAAAAAAAGAACCAGAGGTAAAGAAAGAGCAAAAAGTGAATAATAAAACAAACAATACAAATACTAATAATTATAATAGTAACTCAAACAATTCTCAATATAGACAAAATAGAGACAACAAAGGCAATAGAGATAAAACAAGAAATACAAATAACAATTACAATAATAGAGGACCAAGAGAAAGAAATAATTATAATAATAGACAAGATAATCAAAATAACAGGTTTAATAATAGAAATAACTATAATTCAAGAGGACCAAGGGGAACAAGACCACTTGATGAAAGAGGAATCGAAAAAAATATTAAAAACATAATAGCTGCAGATACTGTAGAAAAAGAATCTGTAAAAGAATATAACAGAACTGCAGACAAACAAAGAAATAGTAACAAATTTAATGATAATAAAAACAACAACAAGAAAAGTCAAAAATCAAGAAGAAATAGCAATCAAGAAGAAATTAATACAGGAAAATTAAAAAGCTTAAAACGTACAGATAGATTATCAAATATGTTTGATGACCAAGAAGGTGGAATGTTAGATTACTACGATTTAACAACACAAAGAGGCAGAAGATCTAAAAAGAAAAATACTAAAAATGACCCAAATAGAACAAAACAAAAAATATTCAAATTAACAGAAATCACAATACCAGAAACAATTACAGTAAAAGATTTAGCTGCAGAGATGAAAAAAACAACTGCAGAAGTTATTAAAAAATTATTTATGCTTGGAGTAATGGCAACAATTAACAATGATATAGATTTTGATACAGCATTTTTAGTAGCACAAGAATTTGGAATAACAGCTATAAAGAAAGAAGTTGTTACAGAAGAAGATATCTTATTTGATGAAACAGAAGATTCACCAGAAGAATTAGAAGAAAGACCACCAGTAGTTGTTGTTATGGGGCATGTTGACCATGGTAAAACATCTTTATTAGATGCAGTAAAGAAAACTAATGTAATTGAAGGTGAAGCAGGAGGAATTACGCAACATATTGGTGCTTATAAAGTAAAAGTAAATGGTAGAGAAATAACATTTTTAGACACCCCAGGACATGAAGCGTTTACTGCAATGCGTGCCAGAGGTGCACAAATAACAGATATTGCAATACTTGTAGTTGCTGCAAATGACGGAGTTAAACCACAAACCATAGAGGCAATTAACCATGCTAAATCAGCTGAAATACCAATCATAGTTGCAATAAATAAAATAGACTTACCAGATGCAAATGTAGATAAAGTTAAACAAGAATTAATGCAATACGAGTTAGTACCAGAAGAATGGGGTGGTGACACTATATTTGTACCAATTTCTGCTAAGCAAAATCAAAATATAGACCAATTACTTGAAATGGTGCTATTGCAAGCTGATGTATTAGAATTAAAAGCAAATCCTAACAAGCAATCAAAAGGTGTTGTAATTGAAGCAAGACTTGATAAAGGCAAAGGTGCAATTGCAACAATGCTTGTACAAAGAGGAACATTAGATATTCATGACACAATAGTTGTTGGTTCTTCAATAGGTAGAATAAGATCAATGGTAGATGAAAAAGGCAAAAAAGTAAAAAAAGCTGGACCTTCTACACCAGTTGAAATAATGGGATTAACAGAAGTTCCTCAAGCTGGAGACACATTCTATGAAGTTAAAGATGAAAAAACAGCTAAGCACTTAATTGAAAGAAGAAAACGTCAAGAAAGAGAAAAATCAATAAATCAAGTTACAACTGTTACATTAGATAACTTATTTAGCCAAATGGAGCAAGGTAAACTTAAAGTGCTTAATTTAATAGTTAAAGCAGATGTTCAAGGTTCTGTTGAAGCTGTAAAAGAATCATTAGAGAAATTATCAAATGATGAGGTTAAAGTTAAGGTTATTCATGCAGCAGTTGGTGCTGTAAATGAAAGTGATGTTACTTTAGCTAAAGTTTCAAAAGGTATAATAATTGCATTTAATGTAAGACCTGTAGCACTAGCTGCTGAAGCGGCAGAAAAAGATGAAGTTGAAATTAAACAATATTCTATAATTTATCAAGCAATTGAAGATGTTGAAGCTGCAATGAAAGGTATGCTTGATCCTGAATTTGAAGAAAAAATTATTGGTACAGCTGAAATTAGACAAACTTTCAAAATTTCAAATGTTGGAACTATTGCTGGTGCTTATGTTCTTACTGGTAAGGTTGAACGTCATGCTGGTGTACGCATTATTCGTGATGATGTGGTTATTCATAGTGGTGAGCTTGCTTCTCTTAAGAGATTCAAAGATGATGCTAAAGAAGTGTCTAAGGGCTTTGAATGTGGTATACAGATTGAAGGATTTAATGATATACAGGAAGGCGATATACTTGAGTGTTATGTAATGGAGGAAATAAAACGTTAGTCTTTAATAAAATAATTATTAATTAGACTATTGCCTAACTATAATAAACATTTATTTCATTCCTCGGCTTGCTACGCAATTTACAAAATCTAATAAACTGTAATGAGCCTCTTTCACTCAGACCCTCAAGTTTCGTCATTCATGATAGAGAAGAAACCTTGTTTCTTCCTATCATTCATAACTCAACTTGAGTACCGTGAACATCCCTCATTTCAGTTTATAAGATTTTGTACAATCGCTTCACTGCACATTCGGAATTACATAAATATTTATTATAGTTAGACATTGATATAATTTGATGTATTATTTAATTAAAAAACTATAGGAGGACAAAATGAATAATAAAAATAATAATAGGTTTGGTAGGATTGATGAAGAGTTTAAGAAGGAGATTAGCCAAATTATAAATTATGAGCTTAAAGAGCCAAGTGTTACTGGAATGATTAGTGTAACCAAGGTTAAAGTTACTACAGACTTAAGTTATGCTAAGGTTTCTGTAAGTATTCTTAATTCTAAGGATGTTAAGAAAACTTTAGCTGGATTAAAAAAATCTGCTGGTTATATTCGTTCAGAACTTGCTAAAAGAATTAATTTAAGAAACACACCAGAGATTATTTTTGAATTAGATGATTCATTAGAATATGGAGCAAGAATTGATAGTATTTTAAAAGATATTATGAAGGATGTAAAAAAAGAAGAAGATAAATAAAGAGGGTGTTTAAATGACTTTAGATAGCATATTAGAAGAAATAAAGGCTGCAGAAAAGATTGTAATATTAACACATGAAGCTCCAGATGGAGATGCTATAGGTAGTTCACTTGCTATGATGCATGCATTAAGAAAAATTGGGAAAGAAAGTGATGTAATAATACCTGAGTATTCAAGATTATTTAGCTTTTTGCCTGGCAGCGAAGAAATAAAAAAAGAAAGCGACATAGAAGAATATGATTTAGCAATTGCATTAGATTGTGGTGATATAAAAAGACTAAAGTATGGAGAAAAACATTTTGAAGACGCTAAAAGAAAGGTGCAAATAGACCATCATGGTAGTAATACTATGTTTGCAGATTTGAATTTTGTTAATCCAGTTTCGCCTGCATGCTGTGAAATTTTAGTAGAAATGTTCCAGTATTATGGAATAGAAATAGACAAAACAATAGGGACATGTTTAGTCACTGGAATAATAACAGATACAGGAGGATTTAGATATCAAAAAACATCTGCAGAAACCTTTGAATTTACAGCAGAATTATTAAGAGAAGGTGTAAATGTATCAGATATATATAAAAGAGTTCAAGATACAAAAACAAGAGAAAATTTTGAACTATCAAAACTTGTAATCAACAGAATGGAATTATTAGAAGACGGAAAAGTAACATTTACATATATAACACAAGAAGACACAAAAAGAATTGGAGCTGAAGTAGGAGACCACGAAGGTTTGGTTGAAATAGGAAGAGATATTGAAGGCGTCGAAGTTGCAATATTCATAAGAGAAAAAGAAGATGGCAGTTTTAAAGCATCACTTAGATCAAATGACTATGTAAACGTTGCAGACATTTGCTTACTTTTTGGTGGTGGAGGCCACCAAAGAGCCGCTGGTTGCAACTTAAATGATGACAAAGATGTTGTAAAAGAAAAGCTATTGAATGAAATAAGAAAAGTATTGAAGTGATACTTTGGGGACGGAGGAAAAAGTATCACTCTAAGAACAAAGGAGAAGTAGTTATGGAATTAAGAAACCAAAAAGGTATAAATATTATAACATTAAGTGTTGCAATAATTATATTAGTTTTAATTACAAGTGTACTTGTTTATAATTCTAAAGATGGAGTACGTATTAGAAACTTAAAAGATTTATATAATGATGTTGAATCGTTAGATAATAAAATTGCATCATATTATATAGAACATGGTGATATTCCAAAACTTTATATATATAATAATATAGATTTTTTAAATAATGCAAATTATGAGGAAATAAACCCAAATGATGGAGAAGATTATTATGTTATTGATCTAGCAAAACTTCAAGGTGTTACATTAAATTATGGAAAAGATTATTCTAAAATAGACCATGAGTCAGAGGCTGATGAATTTACAGATTTGTACATAATAAATGAAGTTAGCCACACTATTTATTATCCAAGAGGAGTAAATGTGCAGGGAAAAAGGTATTATACCTATGGTGAAGAATGGAAAAAGGTTGACATTAACATTATTCCTATTGAAACTGCTGAACAATTTGCAAAAATAGGATCAAATGAGGATGTTACAGTTAATGGAATTGATCATAAATTTACTTCAGATGGTACTTATGTGCTTAAGAATGATATTGATTTAAGTAGTATTTGCTATAAAGTTGATGAAACAACAGATAATGACAAAAGCTGGACACCACTTTGTGGTAATGAAGAAAATGCTTTTACAGGAAAAATTTATGGCAATGGACATGAGATAAGGGGACTATATATCAATACGGTAGCCCAAAATCAAGGATTGTTTGGATTTAATAGTGGGATAATACAAGATATAACTATTGAAGGAACTGTTATTTCAACAAATTCTTATATAGGAGGAATAGTAGGGAAAAATAATAATAATGGAAAGCTAATAAAATGTGAATCAAAAATATTTATAACTGGATTAGATAAAGTTGGAGGAATTGTAGGATATAATTATGGAAGTATAGAACAATGTAAAAATTTTCTAAGAATAGAATCAACAACTGAGAATGTGGGAGAGACAGGAGGAATTACAGGAGTAAATCATAATGGAAATATTCTAAAATCCTACAATGAAGGAAATGTTGTTGGCAAAAGCACTTGCATTGGTGGAATAGTAGGAGATAATAAAGGAATAGTACACTTGTGTATCAATAAAGCAAAAGTTAGCAGTAATAGAGAAGCCATAGGAGGAATATTAGGAATTCAATCACAAAATAATGAAGCTAAAACAGTTAATTGCTATAACATAGGGGAAATAACTGGTCAAACAAAAACTGGAGGAGTAATAGGAGCATTTGAAAGTGGACAAATTTTAAATTGCTATTCAATTGGAAAAGTAATAGGAACAAACAATGTAAAAAGTGTAATCGGCTATAAAGCAGACTATTCTACCATAGTTCGCAACAACTTTTTCTTAGAAACTCTTCCTACCACAGACGAAAATGCTACATCAAAAACAATGGAAGAAATGAAGTCACAAGCTATTGTAGACTTACTTAACCAGGGCCAGCCTGACCAACCATGGTCAATGGACACAAAAGGCATCAATGATGGCTATCCAGTCCTAAAATGGCAATTAGAAGAATTAAAATAAACCAAAGAGAGAGCAAATTTACAGCTCTCTTTTGTGTATTTATTAAAAAATAGACAAATTAACGACTATTTTTAGCAAAAGCCTTGACAAATCACCAAAAATGGTGTAAAGTATATTAGCATTACAAATTTAGGAGTAGTGATTATGGAAAAAAATGTACAAATAAGTATGCTATGCCAATTATATGGCAAATTATTAACAAAAAAACAATATGAATTTCTAGATGACTACTACAACAATGATTACTCTCTATCAGAAATAGCTGAAAATAATAACATTACAAGGCAAGCTGTAAGAGACATCATTAAGAAAGGAGAGAAAAAACTTTTCGAATACGAGGAAAAGCTATTATTTATGAAAAAGACACAAAATCAAGAAAAAAAAATCCAAGACATATTGTCTGAGCTCACAAAAATAAAAGCAGACCTTTCAGACAAACAAGTAGCAATAATTTTGGACGAAGTAAAAAAAGAATTAAATTGTTTAGTATAAACGAGGAGGAGTAAATTATGGCATTTGAAGGTTTATCTTCCAGATTACAAGAAATAACGAGAAAGATGAGAGGTAAAGCACGTATTACCGAATCTGACTTAAAAGAAATGCTAAGAGAAGTAAAACTTGCACTATTAGAAGCTGATGTTAACTATAAAATAGTAAAAGAATTTATAGCAACAATCCAAGAAAAGGCATTAGGAGAAAAAGTTTTAAAATCTTTAACACCAGGTGAGCAAGTTGTAAAAATAGTAAAAGACGAAATGATAGAATTGCTTGGAGGACAAACAAGTGGCATAAATTTTACACCTAATCCACCTACAGTAATAATGCTAGTTGGTTTGCAAGGTTCAGGAAAAACAACAACAGCAGGTAAACTTGCAAATTTACTTCGAAAACAGGGTAAAAAACCATTATTAGTTGCTTGTGACATATACAGACCTGCAGCTATAAAGCAATTACAAGTAGTAGGAGCACAACTAAACATACCCGTATTTAGTAATGAAACATCAAAAGATGTAGTGCATATAGCAAGGCAAGCTATGAGTGTAGCAATGTCTAAGCTAAATGATGTAGTAATATTAGATACAGCAGGTAGATTACATATAGATGAAGCATTAATGGATGAACTAAAAAATGTCAAGAAAAACATTAAACCACACGAAATATTATTAGTAGTAGATGCAATGACTGGTCAAGATGCAGTAAATGTATCAGAAAAATTTAATGAAGCTTTAGGAATAGACGGTGTAGTTTTAACAAAGCTAGATGGTGATACACGTGGTGGTGCTGCACTTTCAGTAAAAAAAGTCACAGGAAAACCAATAAAATTTGCTGCAACAGGAGAAAAAATGAGTGACATAGAGGTATTCCACCCAGATAGAATGACATCAAGAATACTTGGAATGGGTGATATGCTTGCAATTATAGAAAAAGCAGAAGAAGCATTTGACTTAGAAGAAGCAGAAAAATTAGAAAAACAATTAAAGAAAAATAAAGAATTAGACTTAGATGATTATTTAGCTCAAATAAGACAAGTAAGAAAAATGGGTTCACTTTCATCATTAATAAAAATGATACCTGGTATGAACAAATTTGGAGACATTAATGTTGATGACAGCGAATTAGATAAAATAGAAGCAATGATTTGTTCAATGACAGTTGAAGAAAAAAGAAATACAAAATTATTAAATGCCAGCAGAAGGCAACGTATTGCAAAAGGAAGTGGAACCAAAGTTCAAGACATAAATAAATTTATAAATTCTTATGAAGCTACTCAAAAAATGATGAAAAAATTGCAAACAGGTAAAGGCAAGAGTAGTATGAGAAAAATGCTTAAAGGCATGGACATGAATGACTTAAAAAATTTTAAAATTTAGTTAAAATGGAGCTAAGTATGAAGAAAAGAATATTGTTTACATTACTTGGAATTACTGTAATTACAATAACTATTTTTATAGTAAATAATAATAAGCATATTGATTTACCTTTAATAAATACAATGCCTCAGGTGGTTGTGCGTCCTAATAGAGAAAAAGTTAACACTGATAATATGCCTATTTGGCAAGAAGCAATAAATAAATCAGAAAATGCTAAAGATATTATAATAATAAACATAAGTATTGAAATTATTTTAGGTATAGTAATTTCGGCTGTTTTGTTTATTACAAAAATTTATAAAATAGATATAACAAGTATAATTTGTACATTACTATTATTGATAGTACCAGTAGCAATTTATATGCAATCTATAATTACATATATCACTAATAATGTACGAACTATATCATAATTTAGTTATTAAATTTTTAAATATAATTAATTTTCAGGAGGTGAAAAGTATGGTAAAAATAAGACTACAAAGACAAGGAAAGAAAAAAGCACCATTTTATCACATAGTAGTTGCTGACTCAAGAAGTAAAAGAGATGGAAAAATAATTGAACAATTAGGTACATTTGACCCAATGACAGAACCATCAACAGTAGTTCTTGATAAAGAAAAAGTTGAAAAATGGATTAAAAATGGAGCTAAGCCTACAGATACAGTTAAGCGTTTAATGAACAGAGGGTAAAATTAATTAAAAGCAACAATCTGCACATTTTCATTAATTAATCCAAACCTCGACGTGCAAACGCACGACTTCGTCTTGTATTAATTAATAAAAATGCACATCTTGTCACTTTTGATTAATTTTACAGTATTAAAAACAAAATAGAATAAAGTTTAAGAAAAGCAGAAAGGAAAGAAAACATGAAAGATATTTTAGAAACAATAATTGTAAGCTTAGTTGAAAACAAAGATGCAGTTGAAATTAAAGAAACATCAGAAGAAAAATCTGTTACTTATGAAGTAAAAGTTGCAGAAAGCGATATGGGAAGAATAATAGGAAAACAAGGAAGACTTGCAAAATCAATAAGAACTGTTATGAAATCTATAGCAGGCAAAGAACACAAAAAAGTGTCAATTGAATTTATTGGATAATAAAATAATCAGTATATTCAAATAGAAAGGAATTTAAATGACAAATCGACTTGAAGTTGGACAAATAGTAAACACTTTTGGAATAAAAGGATTTGTAAAAGTAAAGCCATTTACAGATAATATTTTTAGATTTGATAATTTAAAAAATGTATATATAAATCAAAAACAATATGAAATTGAAGAAGTAAAATATCATAAAAATTTAGTGCTATTAAAATTCAAAAATATAGATAAAATAGAACAAGCAGAATTTCTAAAAAATTACTATTTAGAAATTGATAGGAAAGATGGTGTTCTAGAAAAAGGAGCATACTACATAGTTGATTTAATAGGGCTAGACGTCTACACAGATACAGGCGAATTACTTGGAAAATTAGATGATATTTACAATACAGGAAGTAATGATATATATGTTGTAAAGACTGAACTTGGAAAACAGCTTTTATTACCAGCAATTAAAGATGTTATAAAAGAAATTAATCTAGAAGAAAAAAAGATTATTGTACATCTTCTTAAAGGACTCTAAGTTACTGAAAGGAGCGATATTATGACATTTGATGTTTTAACGCTTTTTCCTGAAATGTTTGAACCTGTTAGACAAAGCATAATAGGAAGAGCAGAAGAAAAAGGACTAATAAATATTAATACAATAAATATTAGAAATTTTTCCAAAGACAAACACAAAAAAGTTGATGATACTCCTTATGGCGGCGGAGCAGGAATGGTAATGAGAGCAGACATTGTATATGATGCCATCAAAAGTGTAAAAAATAAAAATTCCAAAGTGATTTATTTATCACCGCAAGGAAAAACTTTAAACCAAAAAAAAGTACAAACTTTAAGCAGTGAAGAACATTTAATACTTTTATGTGGACATTATGAGGGAATAGACCAAAGAGTGTTAGATGAAGTTGTAGATGAGGAAATATCAATAGGTGATTATGTATTAACTGGTGGAGAAATTCCAGCAATGGTATTAATTGATGCTGTTAGTAGATATGTAGAAGGTGTTCTAAGTAAAGATTCTATTATAGAAGAATCTTTTTCAAATGGATTATTAGAATATCCTCAATATACAAGACCAGAGATATTCCATAACAAAAAAGTTCCAGAAGTATTGATTTCAGGTCATCATGAAAATATACGAAAATGGAGAAAAAGTCAGGCTTTAAAGATTACATTAAATAAAAGACCTGATTTAATAAAAAATGCAAATTTGTCTGAAGAAGACAAAGAAATATTAAGTGAAGTGCAAAAAGATGCACCGCTCATGAATTGAAAGAAGGAGGTAAAACAATGGATATAATAAAATCTATTGAACATGAACAATTAAAAAACAAAATCCCAGAATTAAAAATTGGTGATACAGTAAGAGTTCACGTAAAGATAAAAGAAGGAAACAAAGAGAGAATCCAAGTTTTCGAAGGAATAATAATTAAAAAGCAAGGTGGAGGAGTTAACGAAACATTTACTGTAAGAAAAATATCTTATGGAGTTGGAGTAGAAAAAACATTTTTAGTACATTCTCCACTTGTTGAAAAAGTAGAAGTAGTAAGAGTTGGTAAAGTTAGAAGAGCTAAATTGTACTACTTAAGAGACAGAGTTGGTAAAGCTTCTAAGCCAAAAGAAAAAATAGGTGCTAGAATAGAAACTAAGGAAATAACAGTAAAAGAAGACTTAGTTGAAGAACCAGCTCAAGAAGAAATTAAAGAGGAAGCTACACCAGTTGAGACAGAAGCTACAACAGTAGAAGAAACAACAACTACAGAGAAAGTTGCACCAGTTGCCGAAGAGGAAGCAACTAAAGAAGTAGCAGAAGTAAAAGCTGAAGAAAACAAAGCTGAAGAAACTGCACCAGTTGCTGAAGAAAAACCAGCTACTGAAGAACCATCAGAAGAATAAAAATATTATAGAATAAAAAATAACAAACACAGTTAATGGTTTGTTATTTTTATGCTTTAAAACTCATAAAGATTACCAATAAATAACATAAAAGCTTGGAAAAAATGGAATAATATGATATACTATAAAAGATTAAAAATAAGTAGAGAGGAGTTTGTGAATAATTTGAAAGAAATAGATACTAAAAACGACATAAAACAAAATTCAAATTGCAGAAATATTATAATAGGTGGAGCGTGGCCTTATGCAAACAATTCACTACATTTAGGACATATAGCTGGATTAATATCAGGAGATATATTAGCTAGATATCATAGACAAAAAGGAGATAATGTGGTGTATGTATCAGGAACAGATTGCCATGGCACTCCTATCACGCAAAGAGCTAAACAGGAAGGCAGAACTCCTAAAGAAATAGCGGAAAGCTACAATGAAGAATTTGTTCAGACATTCAAAGCTATGAACTTTTCATATAATTTATATGGAAAAACAGAAGATGAATTTCATATGAAGAAAGTTCAAGAAATGTTTAGAAAAATGTATGATAATGGGTATATATACGAAAAAGACGATAACCAACCATACTGTGAAAAATGTCAAAAGTTTTTATCTGATAGGGAATTAAAGCTAACATGTCCTAACTGTGGAAATGAAAGCAAGGGTGATCAATGTGATTGTGGATACATACCTACAGAGGAGGACTTAGATGGGGCTACTTGTGTAGAATGTGGAAATATAGTACATTTAAGAAAAAATAAAAATTTATATTTAGCATTAACCAAATTACAGGGTGAAATTGAAAAATATGTATCGGAATATGCTAAAAATTGGAGAATTAATTCTCAAAATGAAACTAATAAATATTTAAGAGAAGGATTAAGAGATAGAGCAGTAACTAGAGACTTAAACTGGGGAATTGATATTCCAGTTGAAGGTTTTGATGACAAAAAAATGTATGTGTGGATTGATGCTGTTTTAGGATATATTACGATGACACAAAAATATTGTCAAGAAAATGGCTTGAACTGGGAAAATTTCTGGAAAAATGGTAGCAAGACTAGAATGTATATGGCTCATGGAAAAGATAATATAACATTTCATAGCATCATATTGCCAGGACTTCTTATAGCTATGGAAGAAAACTTTAAATTACCTGATATGATGGTTGCTACTGAATACTTGAATATTAATTCAGAAAAAATCTCTAAATCTAAGGGAAATGGAATTAATGTTAAAGATATTGTGAACGAATATGATGTTGACACTTTAAGATTTTTCTTAATGGCAAATGGTCCTGAAAGAAAAGATAGTAATTTTTCTGTAGAAGATTATTTAACTATACACAATTCTGAAATAACAAATAAATATGGAAATTTGGTTAATAGAACGCTAAGATTTAAAGGATTAGACGAAATTCCAAATGGAAATATGGATGACAACATTGCAAGATTGACAAAAGATGCATATCAAAAAGTTAGTGATTACATTGAGAAAACGGAATTTAAAAAAGCTACAGCTGTTATAATGGAATTGGTTGAAGAAGGAAATAAATATTATGATGAAAGAAAACCTTGGGAACAAAAAAGAGAAGATATAGATGGCTTCAATGATACTATCTATACATGTGCTAATCTTATTGCAAATTTATCTAATTTATTTGAACCATTTATGCCTAATTCTTCAAAAAAAATAAGAGAATATTTAGGAATAGAAGAAGCTTCTTGGCAAGTAATAGGTGTTAAGCCAGAAACTAAAGTAAAAGATATTCAACCTTTATTTGTAAAGGTTGCTAAGGAAAAAACTAAAAAATAGATTTATAAAAGCAATAAAAAGAACTAAGTGCTATACTAGTATTTAGTTCTTTTTTGGAGCCACTAAGCAGAATCGAACTGCTGACCTACGGGTTACGAATCCGTTGCTCTACCAACTGAGCTATAGTGGCACATACAAAAATATTATATATTTAAAATTAATATTTTTCAAGCCCTAAATTTCAAAAAAATCCAAAAAAACGTAGAAATAAATGGTAATATATGCTATAATAGATAGGCAATATTAAAACAAATGAAAGGATAAATTAAAAATGGGATTTTTTGATAAATTAAAAAGTGGATTAAGTAAAACAAAAAGTTCATTTGATGAACAAATAAATAAAGCATTTAGCACTTTTAGAAAAGTAGATGAGGACTTTTTAGATGAATTAGAAGAACTATTAATAATGTCAGATATAGGAATGGATACATCTGTAAAAATAATAGACAATTTAAGAACAAAAATAAAATTAAAAAATGTAAAAGATGAAGAAGAAGTCAAAGAACTATTACGAGAAGAAATGAAAACAATTTTAGACGAAGTAGACCAAGACTTACATTTAGATACAAAACCATCTGTAATATTAGTAGTAGGAGTAAATGGTGTAGGTAAAACTACATCAATAGGGAAAATTGCAAATAGACTAGTAAAAGATGGAAAAAAGGTAGTAGTAGCTGCTGCAGATACATTTAGAGCAGCTGCTGTAGAACAATTAGAAATATGGGCCAAAAGATCAGGTTCAGACATAGTAAAAAGAGATGAAGGAGTAGACCCTGCTTCAGTAGTATATGATGCTATAAAAATTACAAGAGAAAAAAATGCAGATGTATTAATAGTAGATACTGCAGGAAGATTGCATAATAAAAAATATCTTATGGATGAGTTAAATAAAATTCAAAAAGTTATAAAGAAGGAAATGCCAGAAGCTTCAAAAGAAGTTTTACTTGTAATAGATGGAACAACAGGACAAAATGCCATTTCACAAGTTAAAGCATTTAAACAAGAAGCAGATATAACAGGACTAGTTCTTACAAAATTAGATGGAACCGCAAAAGGTGGAGTTGTTATAGGAATAACTCAAGAAAATAAAATTCCAGTTAAATTTATAGGTGTAGGGGAACAGATAGATGATATGGAAAAATTTAATTCAGATGATTTTGTAAAAGTAATTATATAAACAAGGAGGTTAAAATATTGGAAGAGAATATAGAAAAAAATATACAAAATAATATTGAGAACAAAACACAAAAGAAAAAAAGTAAACTAAGAATGATTTTAGTCTTAATATTTTTAACAGTTTTTGCTATAGTCTCATATGTAGTTACAAGAGGAAATTACTTAGAGTATAAAGAATTAGGAGATAAATACGTAGAAGTATTATTAACTAATTTTAAATATAAATATGCAATAATGGGAATTAATTTTATAATTTTATATTTTGTAATGTACTTTACAAATAGAGGAATAAAAAAAGGACTAAAAGTATTCTTTGACCAAGAAAATAAAGAGATGCCTAAACTACCTAATAAATCAATATCTTTGGTAGTTGCGATTATAGTTAGTGTAGTTATATCAGCTATATTAACACCTAAAATTCTATTATTTACAAGTGGGGCGTCATTTGGAATAACTGACAGAATATTTAATTTAGATATATCTTTTTATATGTTTATTAGACCAGTAATAAATATTATAATAATTTATTTTACGCTATTTATGTTATTTTTAAGTGGATATAGTGTATTATACTATGTTATAGTATTTAACTTGAACTTTGATGGAGTAGATAGAAATACATTAAAAGAGAGTATTTTAACAAAAAAAATAACAAGAAACTTAAGATTATTTGCTATAGGTATATCACTATTTATATTATTAGGAACACAAAATGTATTATTTGAAAAATATTTAGAACTTAATAATGGAGTGGACATTATTGGAGCAGGACTTACAGAATCAATAATAAAAGTATGGGGCTATGCAATATTTGCAATTGTTGTTTTAATAACAATTTGGAAAGCTATAAAATTTTTTAAAAAATCAGATAGACAAAAACTATTTATATCATTTGCAACAATTCCTTCATATTTGGTTGTTTTATTTATTGTTATGTTTGGCTTCAACATAATATTTGTAAAACCAAATGAATTAGACAAACAAAAAGAATTTATTACAACAAGTATTGAAAATACTAGAAATGCTTATAATATTGACATAGAGGAAACTAGTATTAATTATACAGGAACTGTCTCATTAAAAGAAACTCAAGATAACAAAGAAATTGTTGATAATGTTGCTGTAGTTTCAAAACATACTGTTTTAGAAACATTAAAAGATAAAAAGACAGAAACTGGTTATTATTCATATAGAGATGCCACAATTGGTAAATACAATATAGACGGCAAAGCTGAGTTAGTGTATCTATCTCCAAGAGAAATAATTAGTAATAGTAGAACATATAATAATAAAACTTATGAGTATACACATGGAATTGGAGAAATTATTTCTTCTGCTACAAACACAACAGAAACAGGTGGAATACAATATATACAAAATGATATAAATGGTGAAAATAATAAAATTAAAGTTAGTCAGCCTAGAATTTATTTTGGATTAGAAACTAATGATACTATTGCAACAGGAGCAACTAATAAAGAAGAATTTGATTATACAGATGAAAATAGTAAAGAACATACATACTCATATGATGGAGAAGCTGGATTAAAATTAAACTTTTTTGATAGGTTAATTTTAGGAATAAGAAAAGGAGACTTAAATTTAGCATTTACAGGCTCAATAAATAAAGAAACAAAAATATTAATAAACAGAAACATCATAGAAAGAGCAAAAAAATCATTACCAGATTTAATTTATGACCAAAATCCTTATACTGTAATAGATAAAGATGGAAACATTATTTGGGTATTAGATGCATATACATATTCAAGTAGCTATCCTTATTCATCATATATGACAATAGAACGAAATAATTCAAAAAGAAAAATAAATTATATACGTAATTCTGTAAAAGTATTAATAAATAGTTATAGTGGTGAGATGAAGTATTACATTACAGATAGAACAGACCCAATTGCAATGGCATATATGCATATTTATCCAAGTATTTTTGAAGATATAGATAGCAATATTCCAGAAGATATATCTGAGCATTTCATATATCCAGAATATTTATACCATATTCAGTCTGAAATGCTTTCAACATTCCATAATGTAAAACCAGATGTATTATACAGAAGTGATGACATATGGGATTTTGCAACATATAATTCTAATGCTAATTTTTCAAAAGGATCTGGAAGTGTTTTATCACCATATTACACAATGGTAAAAACGAAAAATTCTAATGAAAATACCTTAGGATTAATACAAATGTATACGCCAGAAGAAAAACAAAATATAATATCATATTTAGTTGGCTCTTATAATGGCTCTAATGGTGTATTACAGATGTACAAATTTTCAACTGATAATAGTGTGTTAGGTTCAATGCAATTAGATAAACAAATTGAACAAGATGAAACAATTTCAGCACAACTTAAAGCTTTAAATGTAACAGGCACGAAGGTTTCGAAGAATATGATTATTGTGCCGATAGAAAATACTTTGTTATATGTTGAACCAGTATATCAGACTATGCTTAATGAATCAGATATTCCTATGCTAAAAAAGGTAATAGTTGCATCTGGTAATAAGGTAGCAATTGGAGACACATTAAACAAGGCATTAGCAAATTTATTGTCACAATTTGCAGTAGATATTAATGTAGAAAATACAGACGACATATCTGGATTAATTGATGCAATTATAAAAGCTAATAATAATCTAACAGAATCAAATAAAAGCAACAACTGGGAGCAAATGGGAAGTGATGTAAAAAAATTGCAAGAACTAATTACATCATTACAAAAATTGAAAGAAGAAGAAGCTAAAAAATCTGCTGAAAATACTGCGAATAAGACAAATACAACCAATAGTACTAACACTTTAAATGCAAATAATACAACAAGTAATAACACTAATACAGAAAATTATAGCTTTGTTGAATAAAATTTGCCAAAAAATCCACCCTAAAGTTATAGGGTGGATTTTTATGTTTTATAAATTAAAAAAGGCAGAATTGTTAAATAAGAATATTGAAATGTTAAATAATTCTTTAAGAGATAGCAATATAGTAGAATTAGTATATGTACTAGGCAAGAAGAAGGAAATTGTTAAAAGAAATTTCCTTGCTGGCATTTTTCGTGGTATTGGTATAGGCATAGGTGTAACTATTATTACAGCTATGATTGTTATTTTTTTAGAAAGATTGGTGAAATTAAATTTACCTGTTATTGGTGAATATATTACTGATATAGTTAATATTGTTGAAAACGGACAAAGATAAGTGTTGTCTTTTGGGACGGGGCTATGACTTTGGGATTTGGGTGAAAAAGCATCATCTTGAGTAACACTAGTATTGCTAAACATTACGACCTTGTTGTCGCTTTCTTTCATTGAAATGTATTAATGAAAGGAAAGCTCCAGCCGACTACGCTTCGCTCCGCCTACGCGGTCTTCATTTTTTAGCAATACTAGTGTTA
>JAFWKV010000015.1 GCA_017511265.1 Clostridia bacterium
ATAGTTTGTTACTATACAACATCTCAAAAAATAAAAGCAGAAGAGCTTAAAACATATTTAAAAAGCAGACTACCTTCATACTCTATACCAAGCTTCTTTATGGAAGTTGATAGTTTTTCATTAACACCTAATGGAAAAATTGACAAGAAAAAGCTTATCAGTTTAAAGCCAACTTATATAGATATAAAAAATTTTCCGCCTAGAAATAATACTGATTTAAAATTAATTAATATATGTCAAAAGTTGTTAGGAGTTGAAACTATAAGCATTGAAGAAAATTTATTTGAACTTGGAGGCGATTCTTTATTTGCAATTAATCTATGTGTACAAATTAAAGAATTTTTTAACATTCAGTTATTTGCAAAAGATATTTTTGAGCATTCAACAATAAAAGAATTATCAGACATAATAGAAAAAGATGTCTCAACTGAGAAAATTGCTACAATACCATCTATTAAACAGGCGGAGTTTTATGATGTCTCTTCAGCTCAAAAAAGGATTTACTTTGCAAGTAAACTCGCAGGAAATGATTCAACACTTTATAATATAGCTGGAGGAGTAATATTAAGTAAAACACTTGATACTTTAAAATTAGAAAATTGCATACAGCAGATAATAAACAGGCACGAAGCTTTTAAAACATATTTTACTATAGAAAACGCAAAAGTAAAACAAAAATTAAAAAATGATGTTAGTTTTAAACTAGACATAGTCTCAAATGCTGATTTTGAAAATATAGATATAATTTTTAAAGAATTTGTACAACCATTTAACTTAGAATATGCACCACTATTTAGGGTAAAATTTATACAATTCACAAATAATAAATCTGCAATATTTATAAATATGCACCATATTATATCTGATGGAACATCAATGAATATTATTATTGATGAATTAAGCAAATTATATAATAATCAACCATTACCAGATATAAATATAACCTACAAAGATTTCTCTGCTTATGAAAATTATGAATTATCATCTGGAAAATATAATGAAGCCAAAAAATATTGGATAAACCAATTTAAAAATGAAGCTCCAGTATTAAATATGCCTACAAAACATCAAAGACCTGCCGTACAAAGTTATGAAGGTAATATAATACACTCTATAATTAATGAAGATACTACCAAAAAAATAAAAAAATTATCTGAAAGTTTAGGCATTACACCATATATGTTTTTACTATCATGCTATTACATACTACTTTCAAAATATACTTCTCAAGAAGATATTGTTGTTGGCACTCCTATTGCAAATAGAACACTGCCACAAACGGCTTCATTAGTAGGAATGTTTGTAAACACCTTAGCATTAAGAAACTCAATAAACCACAAGCTAACTTTTAAAGAATTTGCATTAAACATAAAAGAAAATATACTTTCTGCATATAAGTATCAATATTACCCTTATGATGAACTAGTAGACACTTTAAACATAAAAAGAGATACTAGCAGGAATCCATTATTTGACACAATGTTCATATACCAAAATAATGGCTTAAAAAATATTCATTTTAATGATATTGAAGCAAAATACTACATTGCAGATATGCAAACCTCAAAATTTGATTTATCTGTAGAAATTATGCCAAAAAACAATACAATGAACTTATCATTTGAATACTCAACAAAATTATTTGATGAAATATTCATAAAAAATATGTGTAGCAATTATTTAACACTTATACAAAATGTATTAAAAAATTGTAATGCACAAATTTCTGATATTGATATGCTTTCAAATGAAGAAAAAAATAAAATTTTGTATAACTTTAATGATACCGCTATGTCTTACAATGAAAGAAAAACAATTGTAGATTTATTTGAAGAACAAGTACAAAAAACTCCAAATAATATTGCCATAGCATTTGAAAATCAAGAATTAACATACAAAGAATTAAATGAAAGAGCAAACAGTTTAGCATATTACTTACGAAGCAATAGTCAAGTTATAAACAATACACCTGTTGGAATTATGGTTAACCGTTCACTCGAAATGATAGTTGCAATTTTAGCAGTTCTAAAATCTGGCGGAGCATATATACCAATAGATCCAACTTTTCCTAAAAATAGAATTGATTATATGCTAAAAAATAGTAATTGTAAAATATTATTAACACAAGAAAAGTTACAAAGCAAAATCGATTATGAAAATATTTTATTAATAGATTTAGATAAAGCAAAAATTTATAATAGCCATATTGAAAATTTAAATAATATTAACAAGCCAGATGATTTAGCATATATAATTTTCACCTCAGGGTCAACAGGAAACCCTAAAGGAGTTATGATTACACACAAAGTATTATCAAACTTTACAAACTATTGTAACAACTATGTTAAATACTTAAAAAAACCTAAATATCAATCAATTGTTTCTATAACCACAATTAGTTTTGATATATTCTTTTATGAAACAATAATCTCTTTACAAAAAGGGTTAAAAGTAGTTATAGCAAACGAAACCGAACAAAACACACCACATATTTTAAACAAATTACTAAAAAAACACGAAATAAAAATAATACAAGCAACACCATCAAGAATGCAAATATTTATAAACAATATAAATGCTATGCCAAGCTTATCTGAACTAGAATATATAATACTTGCTGGAGAACAATTGCCACTTAATTTAGTTCAAGATATTCATAATCTATCTGAAATTACCATATATAATGGCTATGGACCTAGTGAAACTTATTATTCTACATTAGTAGAAGTACAAGACGATTTAGTTACAATTGGTAAGCCTATTTACAATACACAAATGTATATATTAGACAAGCATCTAAAGCCTGTTCCTATAGGAGTTTGTGGAGAAATATATATTTCAGGCTATGCAGTAGGAAAAGGTTATTTGAATAATAAAGATTTAACCAAAAAAAGTTTTATAAAAAATCCTTTTTTGCCAAATAATACAATGTATAAAACTGGCGATTTGGGAATGTACCTTGAAGATGGAAATATTCTCTGTTTAGGACGTGTGGACCATCAAATAAAAATAAGAGGTCTTCGAATTGAACTTGAAGAAATTGAAGCAGTTATAAAAAAATATCCAAATATAAAAAAAGTTGCTGTAATTAAACAAGTTATAAACAATAGAGAATTTATCTCTGGATACTATGTTGCAAGTAAAGTAATAAACAAACCTGCACTAAAACAGTACCTATCTAAAATATTACCCAAATACATGATTCCATCTTACTTTGTTGCATTAGATGACTTACCATATACACCAAATGGAAAAATAGATAGAAAGGCATTACCTCTACCAACAGAAATACTAAGTATAAATACTAAAAATTATGTTGCTCCAAAAACAGATTTGCAAAAGCAAATAGTTAACATATTTGAAAGCGTGTTAAACACAAGTCCTATAGGCATAAATGACAACTTCTTTGAACTCGGAGGAGATTCTCTGCTTGCAATGAATTTAACAATAGAATTATTAAAGTTATCTAGTAAAATAATTTATCAAGATATCTTTAGATTTCCTACCGTTTCAGAATTAGAAGAAAAAATTAATTCTGATGAAGACAAATTAATTTTTAGTAAAATCGAAAATCTATCTGATAATATCGTAGATGTATTAAATAGCTGTACTAAAAAAGCAAAAATAATAAAAAAACATCCAAAAGGAATTTTATTAACAGGAGGAACAGGATTTTTAGGAATTCATATTGTTGAAGAATTTATAAAAAAAGAAAAAGGAAATATATATTGCATTATAAGAAATGTTCCTGGAATAACTTCAAGAGCAAGGTTGCATCAAAAGTTAAACTATTATTTTGGAAATAAATATGATGATTTAATAGATAAAAGAATATTTGCTGTAACTGGGGACATTTTAAAGCCTGGATTTGGTTTAAATCAAGATGAATTATTACAAGTAGTAAATTCTATAGACATCGTAGTACACAGTGCTGCAATAGTTTCTCACTATGGAAATTATAATGCTTTTTATAACACAAATGTAAAAAGCGTAAAATACCTCATTGATTTTTGCAAAAGCTTTAATAAAAAACTTTATCACATATCAACAATTGGAGTAGCAGGAACAGAATTAGATTTATTGTGTTTATCAGATAATTCAAAAGATAAAAAAGTTCAATTTGATGAAAGCAAATTCTATATTGGACAAATTTTAGATAATTATTATACAAGAACAAAATTTGAAGCAGAAAGCTATATTCTTAATGCTATAAGCGAAGGATTAGATGCATACATAATGCGTATGGGACATTTAACACCTCGATACAAAGATGGAATTTTTCAAGAAAACATATTAGATAATGATTTAATTATCAAAACAATTTCATTTATAAAAATAGGTGTAGTTCCAGACTATTTGCTAGATTTGCCACTTGAGTTTACTCCAGTAGATTCAGCGTCCAAAAGTATTATTAAATTAATAACACACCCATCAGGTAAAAATAGAATTTTTCATTTATACAATCATAAAATAATTACAGTAAAAAAATTAATAAGATCCGTTCAGAAACAAGGCTTTAAAGTATCTATAATTAGCGAAAAAGAATTTAAATATAAAATTAAAAAAATTCTAAATGATGAAGGTTCAAAAAATATTTTAAATAATTTAATAAATGATTTCAATAATGATTTACATTTACACTATAAAACTGATATAATAATTAAGTCAGATTTTACTATTAATTATTTAAAGCGATTATTTTTTAGATGGCCAAAAATTTCTAATAAATATCTAAAAAGATTTATTGAATTACTAAGGAGTGTGATGTAAATGGCAAGCAACTCTAATATTGTAACTTTAGGCATTTTAGCATCTTTATCTGTTGTTTTAACAATACTTTTAACTTACACATTAAAGAAAAAAAGTAAAAAACAGTTGGATAGAATAATGGCCGTAATATTTGGCCTAATTCTATTTTGGATGCTAAATTGCATATTACAAATACTATGTATGCTACTGTCAGTAAACATTAATTTAATATATTTTGACTATGCAACCTTTATTAGTGTAACAATGCTACCAATTTCATTTCTTTTTATGGCTTTATCATTTACAAGAACAAAAATTACATTTAAAAAGTCATATACTTTTTTGTTTATTATTCCATTGCTAACCATATTTTTAGTGTGGACTAATAATTCTCATCATTTAGTATATGAACATTATTCAACTATAATGTCTGAAAATGTGGTTGGTCCATATTTTTACGTGCACTACTACTATACATTGTTACTGTATATAGTATCACTATTTAAATTTATGAAGTACTCTATAAAAAACTCTGGCTTATTTTCTAGGCAAGCCATATTAATTTTTATTGGAGTACTTGTACCTCTTATTACTAACTTTTTAGGCTCTATGGGTCTTGTATCACTCTCAATTTATACTACACCTATTACCTTTGCAGTAACTATAATTTGCGTAGCACTCGCAATTTCAAGATTCAGTCTACTTACAGCCACACCAATAGCATTGCAAAGAATTGTAGATAGAATATCTGATAGTTATATTGTATTAAACGAAGACAACTTAGTTTCAGACTTCAATGAAACCTTTGTAAATACATTTAATATAAAGAACACATCAGACATTAGAGGTATAACATTTGACGAATTTTTAAGTGAATATCAACTTAATGCATATGTCTTTAGAGACAGTATAGCTAAAATAAAAAATAATGATAAAACAGAAACATTTGAACTATACATCAAAAACATAAGTAAATATTTTAATGTCGAAATAACATCTATAATAGAAAATAAGGAATTTCTTGGAATAGTTATACTATTTAAAGATATATCACAACATATTCAAGACATGCGAATTCTAAAAAACAATCAAGAAACTATGATGGAAAATGAACGTTTAGCATCACTTGGTCAATTAATAGGAGGAATTGCACATAACCTTAAAACACCAATAATGTCTATATCAGGAGCTGCTGAAGGGCTAAACGACCTTATAAAAGAATATGACTCATCAATTGGCGACCCAGAAGTAAACGAGAAAGACCATCACGAAATTGCACATGATATGAGTGTATGGGTAGAAAAAATAAAAGGTTACACAGAATATATGTCAGACATAATCACTACTGTAAAAGGTCAAGCAGTAACACTTGGTGCAGAAGATGACTACGAATTTACTGTAAAAGAATTAATAAATAGAGTCGATATTTTAATGAAACATGAATTAAAAAATGCACTTGTATATTTACACACTTCAGTTAATATAGACGAAAATACAGTTATTCATGGTGATGTAAACAGCTTAGTTCAAGTAATTAACAATATGATTTCTAATTCAATTCAGGCCTATAATGGAAAACCTGAGCAAAGTATTGAAATGACCATTTTTATGGAAAATGAAAAGTTAGTTATTTCTTTAAAAGATTATGCTGGTGGCTTGCCAGATAGTGTTAAACATAAACTATTTAAAGAAATGATTACTACTAAAGGTAAAAATGGTACTGGTCTTGGATTATATATGTCTTATTCTAATATTAAGGCAAGATTTAATGGAGATATTACCTTTGATACTAATAATGAGGGAACTACATTTAATATAATTTTGCCTTTGTGATTTTTTTTGGGACGGGGTTGTGTCAATGGGGACGGGCTTAAATGACACACATTAAATGTGTGTCATTTAAGCCCGTCCCCATTGACACGTTTTCATTTAAGCCCATCCCCATTGACACAACCCCGTCCCAAAAAAAATCACTCAAATTCCTTTCATTGATAGCGCAACTTTTTTTCTATCCATATCAATATTAATTACTTTAACTTTAACCACATCACCTACAGAAACAACCTCTGAAGGATTTCTAACATACTTGTCGCTTAGTTCAGAAATGTGTACTAAACCATCATATTTAACACCAATATCTACAAAAGCTCCAAAGTCTATAACATTTCTTACAGTTCCAGTTAAAACCATTCCTTCCTTCAAATCTTCTAATTTTAATACATCAGAACGCAAAACAGGTTTTGGCATATCTTCTCTTGGGTCTCTACCAGGTTTGCAAAGCTCCTCAATAATGTCTGACAATGTCATTTCTCCTATTTCAAGTTCTTTTGCAGTTGTTGGAATATTTACTGATTTAAGGTTTATTCTTAATTCATTAAGTTTTTCTTTATCTCTTAAGTCTTCTTTAACAAATCCCAATTTGTCAAGCAATTTTTCTGTTGCTTCATAGCTTTCAGGGTGAACTGCTGTTAATTCAAGTGGATTATCACCATCAATAATTCTTAAAAATCCTGCACACTGTTCAAATGCTACCTTACCAAGCTTTGGAACTTTTAAAAGCTGTTTTCTATTTTTCAATTTTCCGTTTTCATCTCTATATTTAACAATGTTTTTCGCAATTCCTGAATTTATTCCAGAAACATAAGACAAAAGCGAAGGTGTGGCAGTGTTTACATCAACTCCAACTTTATTTACACTGTCTTCTACAACTCCTGTAAGGCTTTCAGCTAATCTTTTTTGATTTACATCATGTTGATATTGTCCAACTCCGATGGCTTTTGGATCTATTTTTACAAGTTCGGCAAGTGGATCTTGCAATCTTCTTGCAATTGAAATAGCACCTCTTATTGAAACATTAATGTCTGGGTATTCTTCTGTAGCAAGCTTTGAGGCTGAGTATACAGATGCCCCAGCTTCACTAACAATTACATAATGTACAGGTCTTCCCGCTTCTTTTATCATCTCTGCCACAAACATCTCAGACTCACGTGATGCAGTACCATTACCTATTGCAATCATATCAATTTCGTCTTTTTCTATTAGTTTAAGAAGTTTCTTCTTAGCCCCTTCTACATCGTTTTGTGGCTCTGTAGGGTATACTGTATCTGTGTCTAAAACCTTCCCTGTATCGTCAATTACAGCTATTTTACATCCTGTTCTGTATGCTGGGTCAAACCCCATTACAGTTTTTCCTTTTATTGGTGCTCCTAATAATAATTGCTTAGCATTTTTTCCAAACACCTTAATTGCCTGTTCTTCAGCCTTTTCCGTAAGGTCAGAACGAATTTCTCTATCAATTGAAGGCTCAATTAAACGTTTGAAGCTATCTTGAATAGTAGTTTTCAGCATTTCAGTAAATTGAGTTTCACCTTTTATTATATTTTTTTCGATAAACCAGTAAATCTTTTCTTCAGGTTTATCAATCTTTACTTTCAAAAACTCTTCTTTTTCTCCTCTATTAATAGCCAAAATTCTATGACTTGGGATTTTACGAATTATTTCTGAATAATCATAATACATCTCGTAGTTTGACTTTTCTTCTTCATCTGCAGCCTTTGTAACAATTGTACCCTCTCTATAGCACACCTTTTTTATGTATTTTCTGAAATCAGCTGAATCAGAAATAAATTCAGCAATAATGTCAAGTGCACCTTGAATAGCATCTTCAACATTAGCTACAACCTTATCTTTATTCTGTTTATCTTCGTCAGAAAGCTTATCTATGTTTATATAATCTTTTGCAATTTCCTCAATAGGTGTTGTTTCAGTTTGTTCCATTATAATATTAGCTAATGGCTCTAATCCCTTAGCTTTGGCAACAGTTGCCCTTGTTTTTTTCTTTTGCTTATATGGCCTATAAATATCCTCAACCTCTGCTAGAGTTTTTGCAATAGCAAGATTTTGCAAAATTTCGTCAGTTAATTTGCCTTGCTCATCAATAGATTTTACAACCTCTTCTTTCCTTTTCTCTAGATTTCTCAAATATGCTAATCTTTCACCTAAATCACGCAAAACCTCATCACTTAAACCTCCAGTAACCTCTTTTCTATAACGAGCAATAAACGGTATTGTGTTACCTTCATCAATTAAATTTATTGTAGCTTCCACTTGATTTGCTTTTATGTTTAATTCTTCAGCAATTGTTTTAATTATTTTTTCCATCATCTTTTCCTTTCTAACTTGATACTTTGGGGACGGAGGAAAAAGTATCACTTGAGTCTGTTAATTGTCCCTTTTGTAATATCCAATCTTTCACAAATTCTTACATATTTTATTTTTTCATCTTTATTCAAAAATCTAATTAGCTTTTTTAGTATATCACGATTTTCAAAAATTTCAAATATTTTTATTCTTTCTTTTTTTATAAATTTTTCGATACTCTCATCTATATTTTTCTTAAAATCAGATTCAACATCAATAAAGTCATCTTCACATACAATGCTTTCATTACATATAAATTGCATTTCTTCTCTAGAAAAAATTTTATGATTTGAAATATTTCTGCAAAAATACTTATATGATGAAAATTTATAATCGCTTTCTGTCACGGTTTTACCTGCTTTTACAGGATTTCTATGAATATATTTTATGCATCTGATAAGCTGATTTCTATTTAAAATTGGCTCACTTTTATATCTATCCCTGAAAACATAACCCACTCGTTCGTCTTCCATATAATTATAATATTTTGCATATGAACTATTAACTTTTTGCATAAATTTTGACAACTGTTCAATACTATCTGTTTTAATTAATATATGTGTATGATTATTCATAATGCAAAAAGCAATAATTTTTATTTCAAATTCTTTTATATGTTTTTTCAATAGTTTTAAATATTCATTCATATACCTCTCTTTCTTAAAAATGTATTCTTTATTTATACCTTGAACCATTACATGAAAAAAAGAGGTATCAAGATATTTTCTTGCTTGTCTTGGCATTTAGCCACACTCCCTTTCTTATTATCTTTTTGCCCCTTTTCCCCTTATAAAATTATTTTTCAGAATTTTCTGTTATACAATTTTTCATTTTCGTCATTAATAATTTACTTTATTTAGATTTAGCTTAATCTATTTTTTACTTCATAATTTCAGGTGATACTTTTTCCTCCGTCCCCAAAGTATCATTCAATTCCTAAATATTCGTTGTAGGTGATTTCTCTATCTATAACCTTCCCATCTTCCTTTAGGTCAATTATTCTATTTGCAACAGTTTGTGTAAGCTGATGGTCATGCGATGTAAATAAAATGTTACCTGTAAATTTGCACATTCCATCATTTACTGATGTAATGCTCTCCATATCTAAGTGGTTTGTTGGTTCATCAAAAATCAGAAAATTTGCACCTGATAACATCATTTTTGACAATACACATCTTACTTTTTCTCCTCCTGATAAAACATTTACTTGTTTTAATGCTTCATCACCTGAGAATAGCATTCGTCCTAAAAATCCCCTTACATAAGTTTCATCTGGATCTTTTGAGTATTTTCTAAGCCATTCTGTTAAGTTTTCGTCTGTGTTGAATAAATAGTTACTGTCTTTTGGATAATAGCTATATGTAATTGTTTGTCCCCAAATCAATTCGCCTTCGTCTGGTTTTAGTTCGCCTGCTATTATTTGGAATAATATGGTTTTTGCAAGTTCATTGTCTGCTAAAAATGCTATTTTATCGCCACTCTTGACTGTAAATGAAACATTGTCTAAAATTTTTTGTCCGTCTATAGTTTTTGTAATGTTTTTTACCTGCAATATTTCTTTTCCAGGCTCTCTATCTGGCTTGAAATCTACATAAGGATATTTTCTATTTGATGGTTTTATTTCATCAAGTTCAATTTTTTCTAAGGTTTTCTTTCTAGAAGTTGCCTGTTTTGATTTTGATGCATTTGCACTAAACCTTGCAATAAATTCTTGTAGTTCTTTTATTTTTTCTTCCTTTTTCTTGTTTTGTTCTCTAGCTTGTTTTAGCGCTAACTGACTTGATTCATACCAAAAGTCGTAATTTCCTGGATATACTTTAATTTTTCCAAAGTCAACATCTGCAATATGTGTACACACCTTGTTTAGAAAATATCTGTCATGTGATACAACTATTACAGTGTTTTCGAAATTTATTAAGAATTCTTGCAACCAATTAATACTTTTTAAGTCTAAGTCGTTTGTAGGCTCGTCTAGTAAAAGCACGTCAGGATTACCAAATAAAGCCTGTGCTAATAACACTTTAACTTTGTCTTGTGCCTCAATGTCTTTCATCAATTTGTAATGATTTTCTGGAATAATCCCTAGATCATTTAGTAGCATTGCAGCATCTGACTCTGCATTCCATCCGTCAAGTTCAGCAAATCTTTCTTCAAGTTTTGCCGCTTTCATTCCATCTTCTTCTGAAAAATCTGGTTTGGCATAAATTGCATCCTTTTCTTTCATTATGTCATAAAGCTCTTTATTCCCCATCATTACAGTATCTAAAACTGTATATTCTTCAAAGGCATAGTGATCTTGCTTTAATACTGAAATTCTCTCTCCTTTATCTAGGCTGACATCTCCTTTGCTTGGTTCTAATTCGCCTGAAAGAACCTTCAAAAATGTTGACTTTCCTGCACCATTTGCTCCAATAATTCCATAGCAATTGCCTTTTCCGAATTTGATATTTACTTCTTCAAATAGTACTCTTTTTCCAAATCTAATTGTTACATTATTTGCTGATAACATATTTCTCCTCCTAGTGATACTTTGGGGACGGAGGAAAAGGTATCACCTAATATTTCATATTTCCTTTTTAGCGATACTTTTTCCTCCGTCCCCAAAGTATCACTTTTGTATAAATTTACATACAATTACACTCATATCGTCTTTAGCAACGCCAAAGTTGTTGTCGATTGCCTCATTTAAAATCAAATCGGCAATTTTTTGTGCGTCATCTGTTTCAATGTCTTCGAGTAAGTATTTTACCCACAATTCCTTGTTTTTGTATTCTACATTTGAATCTAAAATTCCGTCACTACACATAACTAAAATGTCGCCTGTTTCAATATCTTTGTCGTACAAGCATTGGTCTACTTTGTCTATAATTCCTGTTGGTAGTGTTACTGATTTTACTAAATTTATTCTTTTTTTATTTTTTATATATGTAGGGCAAGCCCCATTTTTCAAAAATTCAATATTCCCTGTGTGCAAGTCTGCAATAGCTATGTCTAGTGTTGCAAATATTTCTTTTTCGCTGCTGTTTAACAATGCTCCATTGATTAATTCTACTGATGTGTCTTTGTCAAAACCTGATGACAGCAATTTTTCTAGCATACTAAGTGCTAGGCCACTACTTTTGTTAGCGTCTTCGCCAGATCCCATACCATCACTTATTGCAAAAATGTATTTTCCATCTTGTAATTTTCCTTTTAGCATATTATCGCCTGATACTACATTGCCTTTCTTTGTAGCTTTTGCCATTCCAACAGTTACCAAGAATTTGTCTTCTGAGGTTAGCCTAACAGTGTTAGCTTCTTGTGCATTGCTAATTACCAATTTTTCTTTTAACACATTACTTACAACTTTATTAATTTTTTCTTTTTGACTGTTTTGCAATTCTCCTTTTGAATGAACATCTACCGTTATTTTGCCATTATTATTTTTCTTAATTATAACATCTTCTATCTTTACGTTTGTTTGTGCTAAAAGTGAAATTATTTCTCGCTTTTTATTTTCAAATTTGTCTTTACTTTTTATATCTTTTTCAATTTCATCAGCCATATTTGATATTGCTTTTGAAACCTCACCAAGCTGTGTTGACATATTTTTCTTATTTTCTATTAATTTTTTTTGAAGTACAAAATTTGATTTACTTATTTTATATGCATTGTTTACATATTTTACAACATCTTCTATATTTTTGTCTAAATGCTCACTTATTTCGCTATCTTCAGCCCCAACTATATAGCTATTAAATTTTGCAAATGTTTCAAGCAAATCTTTTCTATCTATTTCTTGTTTTTTTACTAAAATTCTGAATAACTCGTCTGTAATCGGATTTTCCATTTTAGTTAAATCTTCATACAACATATTATCTTGCTTGTGGTCAAGTTGATTTAGCAATTCTGAAATAAAAATATTTCTATTTGATGCCAAAATTTCATCATCTTGTATATCTTCATTATAAGTATCTGCAATGTCTTGAATTGCACTTGATACATTGTTTAGCTTGTCCACCGTTTCCTTTTCTTTGCTTCTTGTAAGCGCACCAAACGGTGAAACAGGAAGTAAATTTGTTCCTCCCATGAACTCTTCTATATTGATATTTATATTTTTAGGCATTGCAAGTAATCCAATTGAAGCAACCAAAATTTCTTTAAACACAATCAAGTCTGATGTGCCTCCATTCGAAATATATGCTAGCACTCCGCTTCCAGCTAAAAATCCAGCAATTACACCGATTTTTCCAAATTTATTTAATACCCCTGCAATCATACCTGAAATTGCATAAGCTGCAATCATTAAAGGCTCTGTATCTGCTATAATCCCTAGCGTTACGCCAATTGCAACACCAGAAGTTGTTCCAAGTAAAATTCCATTTTTCCATCCTAATATTAAAACAATTAAGATGCTTAAAATATTTCTTACAGATAGTCCAAAAACAGAAAATTCACCCAATGCAGAAAAAGCAATTGCAAGCAATAAACTTGCTCCTATTACCTCTTCAATTGAAAAAGCGCTATGTTCATTAAATTCTTGAATTACAATTATTGAGTTTACAAAAATTTTATAAAATACAACCGTAACCATAGAAATTGTAACAAGCATCATTACATCATATAATGTAAACTGAATCATAAATAGCTTCACAAATTCAACAATAAACACGCTGAAAAATAAATTTTTAGCAACCTTTATTTTTTCATTTCTATTTTCGTCATTGTAAATAGGCTTTGCCAGAAACATTGTAATAATCATAACAAGCAATGTTACCATATAATTTAGTGCTCCACTTGTTCCAAAAGCAATGCTGTTCCCTGCAATGCCACACACCGCTACACCAAATATAGGTATTCCTGCTGCCATACATGCTGCTGTAATTGCTAAACTAAACGGAGATAGGTCTTGTCCTATTCCAATTGTTGAAACCATAAATACTATGATGTATAAAATTATATTTTTTTTTGTAATTATATTTGAAAAAACATTTAATTTTTTCTTCTCTTCTCTATAGTCTATTTTCCCTTGTACTTCTTGTATATTTTGAAACATCCTTACCACCTCTTAACTTTTTTATAGTACTATTTTAGCTCTTTAAATATGATTTTTTTGTCTTTTTTAGTACTCTATTATAAAAAAGTTTTTTACAAATTGTGATATATTTGCTGACAAGCTTTTTGCTTTCGGCAAATTGCAAGTATTATTGTATTATATATTGTCGAAAAAAACAAGATTAATCACGGATTTTTTATAATAGCAAAATAAAAATGCAAGGAAATTACTGAATTTTCCTTGCATTTAATTATTAAATAATATAACTAACCTATTGTTTCTACATAAATATCATCAACTACTGCAATTACAGTATATTTATGCAAATTTTCTATATCTTGCATTTCATCATATTTACTATATTTTTCTATCTGTTCTTTTGCTTCTGTTTGCTTTGCTCCCAGTAACTTAGCTTCTGCCTTTTTCAAGTATTTAAATTCTTTCATTACATGGTTTGGTATTTCTAGTTTAGGATATCCAAATTCTTCCCCTGCAATTGTTAAATACCCTAAATAAAATAGCATTGATATCATTTCTTGGTCTCCGAAGCCTATTTCTGGGTTAAACTTATCTGTAATTGGGCTTGTTATTCCTTCTCCTGATATTGTTTTTTCTATTATTTTTCTTTTTTCTTCTCCATGGCATGTACTTAGCATGTGTGAAAGTTTTGAGTAGTCACTTGCTATGTTTACGTCTATCAGGCTTTCTGGCATTTGCCCTAGTCTTACATAGTCTGAAAGTAAATATAAGCACATATTTGAATTATACATTTGGGTTTCTGCTTTCAAACTAAATTTATATCCATCATAATTTGCTTTCATTATTGGTAATAATTTTTCTTGCTTTTGCTTAGATATACTTTGAGAATTCATTAGTTCTATAACTTCTTCTTGTGTAAATCCACACATACCATTAAACTGTTGATCTCTTGTTATGTCTTTTGATATATTAAATCCTGATGTTAAGCTGTCTAGTGTTATTGGGGCTACTCCTGTTATAAATATTCTATCTACTACTGATTCTGTACCTTTTTTTAGTATTTCATACCATTTTCTTACTCTTCCATTTTTTGATACTAGATTTTTAAAATCTTCCGTATGGAAACTTAATAATTCGTTGGCAAAATGGTCATATTCGTCTATTATTACATATATTTTTTCAGAGGATTTTTGTATATAAAAAGCCTTGAATAAATTATTTAATATATTTTCTGCATCATCATCAATATTTATATAAAAGTCTAGCCCATATCTATCAACAAATAGTTTAATTGAAGATTCTACTTCTTTTTTAAATCCATTCATTGTTGATTCTACTGTTTCTGTATTTATTCCTGAGAAGTTGAATTTTAAAATATGATAGCTATTTTTATTTATAGTTGGATTCTTTTCTATATATGTTCCTGCAAATAGCTCTTCAAATTTGTCTGGTTTTTGTATATCATAATAATTTTCTAATACACTTGTAAATAATGTTTTACCAAACTTTCTTGGGCGTAAAAACATTATTCTTTTATCTTCTAGATTTTCTAATTTTTCTATATACATTGTTTTATCTACATAGTAGTATCCCTCTGTTACTAGTTCCTCATAATTACTTATTCCTTTTGGTAGCTTTTTCAAATTAATCACTCCCATTTGTTTATATTTTCCATTTTTATTGTACTATAGGCATATAAAAAATGCAAGGTTGCCCTTGCATTTTTTCTGCGTTTTTTATAGCTTATTATTTTGAACTTTTGGGACCTGTCCCTAAAAGTTTACTTTTCTGTAAAATATCCTGGATTTGCTGTTCCTCCATCAATATGTGCATAAGTTGCAGTAACCTTTTTACTGTTATAGACAGTACCTGCTCCACCTACTATAGAAGTACAACCTGTAAACATTGTTCCTGATGAAGTTACACCAGTTGTAACAAAGCTACTTGATGCATAAATTGTTGTTAATTTACTACATCCTCTAAACATACTAGTCATAACTGTTACATTTGAAGTATCAAAACTACTTACATCTATAGTTTCTAGTTCAGAGCAATTATAGAACATACTATGCATATTTGTAGCATCTGTAGTTTTCATATTAGTTAGTCCCACTATTTCTGTCAAATTTGTGCATCCATAGAAGAAATATGCAACTGCTTTTGGATGTATTTCATTTAATATTTCAACTTTTTTAATGCTTGTTCTTTGAGAATACCAAGGGACATTACTATTCTTAGTAATAGTATTTGTTACTCCACCATAATCATTTTCCACTTCTCCGCTGTATGTAAAGTTAAAATCATTACTTAATACTAGTGTATCTCCAGTTGAATCAGAATCTGTATCATATAATTTAGCAAATACGTCATATTTTGATAAGTAAGCCGTCTTATATGTTTCGCCATCTATCTCTTCTGTACCTGCTTCAATATAATAATAATCTCTAACTTTTGTTACTGTACCACTATACGAATTCGTCTTTCCTTTTAATATACCATTATAGTAATTCCATTTTCCTGTAGTTCCATTTTTATACATACCAGTTGTTCTACCGATGATTACAGGTGTTTCATTACTTACAGGTATGTCTAGATCTCCTATATTAGTTTCAGCATTTGTTTGATTATGAATTCCTCTATCAGAACCAGCTACTGTTCCTCCTTTTACGTTTGTTGTTGCAGCCGCACCATAATTATATATACCATAATAGTCGCCATCTAGTGCACCTACAGTTCCACCTGTTACATTTACTGTCTTTTTATATGTTGCGCTTGTTCCATAATTATATATTCCATAAGATGTTGTTCCTGTATCAGTTGCTTTAATTAGTCCTCCACTTATTTCAACAGTTGCTGTAGCAGTATTTACAGCATAGTTATTTATACCTTTATACACACCAGACACAGTACCACCACTCATTGTTACTGTACCACTATTAGCAATAGCTGAATATGATGTATTTGCTACTGTGCTAGAAATTGTTGCTGATGCTATTTCTACAGTACCATTATTGGTTATTAAATTTATGTCCTCTCCACTTGTAATTGTTCCATCACCAGTTATAGTTAATTTGCAATCAGCATTTACTGTTATAGTTCTAGAATTTGTTATTGTTTTACCATCTGTATCTAATGTTACATTTTTGTCAACTGTAATTATTGAATTGTCACTTACATTTTGCATTACTTTTATTGTTTGATTATCTGATGCATCTGCTAAAGCTTCAGCAAGAGTTTGATATGTTTGAACATCACCATCTGTAGATATACTATAATTTGCAGATATTACTAATATATTAATTGTAATTATGTCACTTGTTCCATCTATTCCAATTACAGCAGTTGTTGTTCCAGTATTTCTTCCTGTAATAATAAGTTTATTATTATTTAAAGTTACTCCAACAATGTTATCATCTGGTTGAGTTTGAATACTGTATGTTTCTGAGTTTGATCCTAAACGGATTTGAGCAATTCCACCTACAGTTACTTTTATATTTCTATTTAAAGTATCAGTAAAGTATCCTGGGTTATCTGTTCCACCATCTATATGTGCATAAGTATGTGTTATATTGCTTGATGACCATTCAGTTCCTGCACCTCCAATAAGTGAAAGACAATTTTCAAACATTTTTTTTGAACCAGTAGAAGTAACTGCAGATGTAACAAATTTGTTTGATACATATATTGTTGTTAATTTGCTACAATCTTGGAACATACTAGTCATAGTAGTAACAAGTGAAGTGTCAAAGCTACTTAAATCTAGGGTAGTTAGATTATTACAATTTTGAAACATAGAAGTTAAACTCTTAACTGCTGATGTATTAAAGTCTCCTAGTTCTATTGATTTTAAAGCTGAGCATCCACTAAACATACTTGTTACAGTAGAAACTTTATCAGTATTAAAATCGCTAATATCTAAATTAGAAAGTTTGCTACATCCATAAAACATACTTGCCATTGTTGTTACATTTTCTGTGTCTAATCCACTTACATCTATACTTGTTAAACCACTACATCCACTAAATATACTACCCATATTTGTAACATTTTCTGTGTTAATATTACCTATAGTAAGACTTGATAAACCACTACATCCTTGAAGCATACTTGTCATTGTTTTTGCACTACTTGTATCCCAATTGCTAATGTCTAAGCTTGTTAAGCCGCTACAGCCGTTAAGGAATGATGTTAAGGTTTCAACATTTTTCATATTATTATTACTTATATTTATGCTTGTTAGTCCACTGCATCCTTGGAACATACTTTCCATTGTTGTTACATTCTCTGTATTCAATGTGCTTATGTTCATACCTGTTAGTCCACTGCATCCTTGGAACATACTTTCCATTGTTGTTACATTCTCTGTATTCAATGTGCTTATGTTCATACCTGTTAGTCCACTGCATCCTTGG
>JAFWKV010000016.1 GCA_017511265.1 Clostridia bacterium
CAAGGTCGTAATGTTTAATAAAATATAATCAAGGACAAGGTGATACTTTTTTGACCCCGACCCCAAACTAATCGGCAGGGTGATGTTTTTTTCCCCCGTCCCAAAAGACAGCAGCTTTTTATTTATTTAATCCTTTTAATCCAGGAAAAATTGCTAGATCACCAAGTTCGTCTTCTATATTAAGTAATCTATTATATTTTGCAACTCTATCTGTTCTACAAGGTGCACCTGTTTTTATTTGTCCTGCATTTGTAGCAACAGCAACATCAGCCAAAGTTGTATCTTCAGTTTCACCGCTTCTATGTGATACAACTGCTGTGTAACCATTTTTCTTTGCAAGTTCAATTGCATCTAAAGTTTCTGTTAAAGTTCCAATTTGATTAAGTTTTATTAATATGCTATTTGCAACTTTCATATCTAGACCTTTTTGAAGTCTTTTTATATTTGTTACAAATAAATCGTCTCCAACTAGTTGAATTTTATCTCCTAGTCTTTCAGTTAGTTTTACCCAGCCTTCCCAGTCTTCTTCTGCTAAACCATCTTCAATAGAAATTATAGGGTATTTTTCTGCTAAACTTGCAACATATTCTATCATTTCTTCTTCAGTTTTTAATTCATCTGTTTTCCAGAAATAATAGCTTCCTTCTTTTCCTATTTTTTTAGCTTCGTCGTACATTTCTGTACTTGCAACATCTAGTGCTAAAAGAACTTGTTCACCTGGTTTATATCCTGCTTTTTCTATAGCTTCAACTATTAAATCAAGTGCTTCTTCATCACTTTTTAGGTTTGGAGCAAATCCTCCTTCATCGCCAACTCCACAAGCTAATCCTTTTTCTTTTAGTACTTTTTTTAATGTATGATAAATTTCAACAGCCATTCTCATACAGTCAGAAAAACTTTTAGCTCCTACTGGCATTATCATAAATTCTTGAATATTAACTGTATTATCAGCATGCTTACCACCATTTAATATGTTCATCATTGGGACTGGCATTGTTTTTGCATTTACTCCACCAATATAATTATATAGCTCCATTCCTAAAGATTCTGCTGCTGCTTTTGCTACAGCAAGAGATACTCCTAATGTTGCATTTGCACCAAGTTTTGCTTTATTTTCTGTACCATCTATTTCAATAAGCTTTTTATCAATAGATATTTGATCATAGGCATTCATTCCTATTAATTCATCAGCAATTAATGTGTTTACATTATTCACTGCTTTTGTAACACCATTACCAAAATATCTATCTTTATCTCCATCTCTTAATTCTACTGCTTCAAAGCTTCCTGTTGAAGCACCAGATGGGACTAGAGCTGTTCCTTCAAAACCTCCTTCTAGTACAACTTTAACTTGTACTGTTGGATTTCCTCTAGAATCAAGCACTTCTAGTGCTTTTACCTCTTCAATTTCTAAAAACTCTTTCATTAAAATTACCTCCTATTTCTTATTGGGATTGTCAATTTGAACGGTTCTAATTGACAACCCCTTTTAGTTATTTAACTAGTATTAAATTCTTACTAGTCTTCTCATTTTTTTATGTAGAACAATATATAAATAAAAGAAATCCGCGTAAGCGAACAAACGAGCAAAGCGAGTGCGATTGGAGCAACTTACAGACTATTTTTAAAATCTGGAAGTTGCGACACACAAGGATTTCTGTATTTATATATTGTTCTATAAAAAATATAATTACATTTTTAATGTTCAAATGTTGTCAATTAAGCCCGTCCCCATTGACACTGATACTTTTTCCTCCGTCCCCAAAGTATCAGTATTTGAGTATTTGATTTTTACTAGTTTTTGTATTTCTACTAGCAACATACTCAACATTTTCTGTGCTTTCATGTTCGCTGCTCTGATAATCAACAACATTACTTACATCTTTAACATAAATGCCATCATTATAATATTCTTTCTTTCCTTGTCCATTCAATTCTTTATCAATGATATATTTTTTTAAAACTTCTTTTTCTTCTTTATTAGCATAGTCTATTGAAAGTCCTAAATACTTATATCTCCAGATAATATGTCTTTCATAACTAGTTAAACCGTCATTATTTAAGTCTTCATAACCATATTCAATTGCAAATCTTGTTCCTTTAATAATTATTGTTAAATTACTCCATAGTTCTTGTCCTGTTGCTAAAAATTCCTTTCTCAATTCTTTTATTTCATCATATAAGAATTCAACTAGTTTTCCATACTCATTTTCATCAATATTAAATTTAGTCGGAATTTCATATACATTTACCGGATTCTTTTTTAATATGCTTTTTGGTACATAGTAAAAAAATAATTCGCCTGTTGATTCTTCTCCAGCTTTGTCTATAACTGACGCGTATAAATATAAATTTTCCCATTTTTCAGGTATCATATAAAATAATTTCTTTTGGATATCTTCATATTTATCCTTTATCTTTTTAGTATGTCGTAACATAAATTAATCTAACCCCTTTATTATTTATCAAATTCTAGCAAACTTTCTCCTGTCATTTCGTCTGGTTTGTCTATTCCCATAATATCAAGCATTGTTGGTGTTAAATCAGCTAATTTACCTGATTTTAACTTTACATTATTTTTTTCTGTTACTAAAATAAGTGGAACAGGATTGGTTGTGTGCGCTGTATGTGGTTCTCCTGTTTTATAATCTATCATCTGCTCACAATTTCCGTGATCTGCTGTGATTAAAAGTGAACCTTTTTTACTGTTCACAGCTTTCACAATTTTTCCTATACATTTATCAATTGTTTCTACTGCTTTTATTGCAGCTGTTAAGCTTCCTGTATGTCCTACCATATCAGGATTTGCAAAGTTCAAAATAATTGAATCATATTTTTCAGAATTTATTGCTTCAACAACTTTGTTAGTTACTTCTAATGCACTCATTTCTGGCTGTAAGTCATATGTTGCAACTTTAGGAGATGGCACTAATATTCTATCTTCTCCTTTATATTGTTTTTCTTCTCCTCCATTGAAAAAGAATGTTACATGTGCATATTTTTCTGTTTCAGCTATACGAAGTTGAGTTAATCCTTTATTACTTAAAACTTCTCCAAATGTATTTTTTAATTGCTCTTTTTTGAATGCTATATGAACATTTGATAATGTCTCGTCATAGTTCGTAAAACATACAAAATATAGTTTCATTTTTTTTGTTTCAAATTCACTAAATTTAGTATCAGTTAATGCTCTTGTTAGCTGTCTTGCTCTATCTGGTCTAAAATTGAAAAATATTACAGAGTCATTATTTTCTATTTTTGCTAATGGTTCTGATTCGCTTCCAATTACTATTGGTTCAACAAACTCGTCAAACACTTCTTTTTGATAGCTTTGTTCTAGTGCAGGAATAGGCTCTCTTGCAAAAATACCTTTTCCATATATTAATGCATTATATGTTTTTTGTATTCTTTCCCATCTTTTGTCTCTGTCCATACTATAATATCTGCCTGAAATACTTGCAATTTTTCCAATGCCTTTTTCTTTTATTTTGTTTTCTAATTCTGTTATATATTGTTCAGCAGATGCTGGTGGTGTATCTCTTCCATCTAAAAAGCAGTGAATATATACATCTTCAAAGTCTCTTCTTTTTGCCATTTCTAATAAAGCATATAAATGTCTTATATGACTATGAACTCCTCCATCTGACAATAATCCCATTATGTGCAACTTCGAATTATTTTTTTTACAATTATCTATTGCAGATATGAATTCAGAGTTTGAAAAAAAGTCGCCATTTTCTATTGATTTTGTTATTCTTGTTAGTTCTTGATATACTATTCTTCCAGCTCCTATATTAGTATGACCTACTTCTGAATTGCCCATTTGTCCTTCTGGTAGTCCTACACTTAGTCCACTTGTATATATTTGTGCTGTTGGGTATTTTATCATGAGTTTATCTATATTAGGTGTTGCAGCTAATTTAACTGCATTTCCATTTTTATTTTCATTAATGCCAAATCCATCTAATATCATTAGCATTGTAAGCTTATTTTTCATTTTGTTCAACCTTCCTATTTTTATTTGTCATAATTTACAATTTTAGCAAATTCGTCTGCTTTAAGACTTGCTCCTCCAACTAGTCCTCCGTCAATGTCTGAAGTCTCAAATAATTCTTTAGCATTTGAGGCATTAACGCTTCCCCCGTAAAGAATTATTATTTCATCTGCAACTTTTTCTCCTAACATATTTCTAACTTGTCCACGAATTGCTTTTATTGCTTCATTTGCATCTTCGCTTGTTGCAGTTTTTCCTGTTCCAATTGCCCAAATTGGTTCATATGCAAGTGTTATATTTTCCATTTCTTCAGCTGTAAGTCCTTCTAAGGCAAGTTTCGTTTGATTTGTAATTATTTCTTCTGCTTTTCCAGCTTCTCTTTGTTCTAATGTTTCACCTACACATATTATAGGTTTTAAATTATATTTTAGTGCTGCTTTTACTTTTTTATTTACTGTTTCATCTGTTTCTGCAAAATATTGTCTTCTTTCTGAATGTCCAATTATTACATATTCTACATTAATTGATTTTAGCATTTCTCCTGATACTTCTCCTGTATATGCTCCTTTTTCTTCAAAGTGCATATTTTGTGCCCCTACTTTTATATTTGTTCCTTGTACTGAAAGTAAGCTATAAAATAAGTCTGTAAATGGAACACATATTATTACATCATTTTTTGTATCCTTAACTTGTGGTGCTAAATTCTCAATAAGAGCTATTGCTTCATTTGGAAGCAAATTCATTTTCCAGTTTCCTGCTATTACTTTTCTTCTCATAAAACATTCTCCTTTACTTTATTACTCCATATACTATTCTGTGTCTTGTAGGTTTTTGTATATAAATTTTTAGTGATGATAAATATAATTTTTTTGCCTCTTCTATTATGTCTTCTTTATTAGTATGTAATATTGCTATAGTTTCACCTTTTTTTACATAGTCTCCTGTCTTTTTCATTATGGTTATTCCAGCTGAATAATCTATAGCGTCTTCTTTTGTTTCTCTTCCAGCACCTAATATACTACTTACTCTACCAATTTCAGATGTGTTCATTTTTATAATATGCCCTAATCTTGGTGCTTTTATTTCTACTGAATATTTAGCTTTTTCAAATAAATCAGGATTATCAATTTGTTCTATATTTCCACCTTGATTTATTACTAATTCTTTAAATTTGTTAAAAGCTAAACCATCTGTAATTGATTTTTTAACCAGTTTTTCACATTCATCTTTTTTCTTATTTGTGCATAGCATTAGCATTTCTGTAGATAAGTTTATGCATAAATCTGTTAAGTCTTTTGGGCCCTTTCCTTTTAAAGTTTCAATTGCTTCTTTTACTTCTAGATTATTGCCTATTTCATTTCCAAGTGGTGCATTCATATTAGTAACAACAGCAACTGTTTTTCTTCCTGCCATTTTTCCAATGTTAACCATTGTTCTAGCAAGTTTCGCACCTTGTATAAAGTTTTTCATAAATGCTCCACTTCCAACTTTAATGTCTAAAACAATGCATTCTGAACCTGCTGCTATTTTTTTACTCATAATGCTTGATGCAATCAATGGTATACTTTGAACTGTAGCTGTTACATCTCTTAGTGCATATATTTTTTTATCTGCTGGTGCTAAGTTTTTTGAACTGCCAATTAATCCTATTCCAATTCTATTTACTTGGTCAATAAACTGCTTTTCTTCTATATTAGTTTTATATCCTTCTATAGATTCTAACTTATCTATTGTGCCTCCTGTAAATCCTAGTGCTCTTCCACTCATTTTGGCTACTTTGCAGCCTAAACTTGCTACTATTGGTGCTACAATTAAGGTTGTTTTGTCTCCTACTCCACCTGTGCTGTGTTTGTCTACCGTAACACCATTCACAGGGGATAAATCTAATTTATCCCCTGAATTTGCCATTGTTATTGTTAAATCGGTTAATTCACGCGTGCTCATTCCATTGCAACATATAGCCATCAGTAATGCTGACATTTGATAGTCTGGAATGTTGCCTTTAGTATAGCCTGTAACAAAATATTCTATTTCTTCTTTGTTTAATACTTTGTCTTGTCTTTTTTTATCTATTATGTCATACATATTCATATGTTAGCACCTACCTTTATTGTTTAAACAAATATATAAAAAGAAAATCTGCGTAAGCGATCAAACGAGCCTATAGCGAGTGCGATTGGAGCAAGCTACAGACTAGTAATTTTCAGTTCGTAGCTTGCGACACACAAAGATTTTCGACTTTATATATTTGTTTAAATATAATATTCTTGCAATGAACTATTTGTCTTGTAAGGCTTCGATGCCTGGTAGTTTTTTGCCTTCTAGGAATTCTAATGATGCTCCTCCTCCTGTAGATATGTGTGTCATTTTGTCTGCAACACCTGATCTAAGTGCAGCTGCTCCAGAGTCTCCTCCACCTATTATTGTGGTTGCATCTAAATCTGCTAGTACTCTTGCTATTGCATTTGTTCCAATTGCAAATTTTTCAAATTCTGATACTCCAACAGGACCATTCCACATTACTGTTTTAGCTCCTTGTAGTTCTTTTGAATATAGTTCAATTGTTTTTTCTCCTATATCCATACCTTCCCAATCTTCTGGCATTTGATCAAATGGGACTACTTTTACTTCTGTATCTGGTGAATATTCTTTTCCTATTCTTACATCAAGTGGTAAGAACATTTTTACTCCTTTAGTTTTTGCCTTTTCCATTAAGCTAAGGGCTAAATCGCATTTATCTGGTTCACAAAGTGATTTTCCTACTTCATATCCTTGTGCTTTGAAGAATGTATATGACATTCCTCCTCCTATAAATATACTGTCTACTTTGTCAAGTAATGCTTCTATTACACCTATTTTATCAGAAACTTTTGCTCCTCCAACTATTGCCATAAATGGTCTTACTGGATTATCAATTGTATTTTTTAAGAAATCAATTTCTTTTTCAATTAGAAATCCTGCTACTGCTGGTAAATAGCTTGCAACTCCTGTAGTTGATGCGTGTGCTCTATGTGCTGATCCAAATGCATCATTTACAAACACATCACAACCTGATGCTAATTCTTTTGCAAATTCTGAGTCATTATCTGTTTCTTCTTTATGAAATCTAACATTTTCAAGAAGAACAATTTCTCCTTCTTTTATATTTGCTTTTAGCTCTTTTGCGCTATCTCCAACAACATCTTTTGCCATTTTTACTTCTTGTCCTAGTAATTCTGACAAAGCTTTTGCTACTGGAGCCAATGAGCACTCTGGCTTATACTCTCCCTTAGGTCTTCCTAAATGAGATGTTATTACTATTTTGCAATTGTTTTCTAATAAATACTTAATTGTTGGCAAAGCTGCTACTATTCTTGTACTATCTGTTATTTTTAAGTTTTCATCTAATGGAACATTAAAGTCACATCTTAGTAAAACTGTTTTTCCTTTTAAATCTATGTCTTTTACTGTTTTTTTATTCATGTTTTTGTCTCCTTTTTTAGTTGTCAATTGGGACGGTTCTAATTGACAACCTTTATTTTTGATAAGTTGTCAATTAGAACCGTCCCAATTGACAACTTTCATTATCTAACCTAATTCTGCAAAGTATTTAATAGTTCTAACCATTTGACTTGTATAAGAATTCTCATTATCATACCAAGAAACAACTTGTACTTGATATAAGCCATTTCCTAAGTCTTGTACCATTGTTTGAGTGGCATCAAATAAAGAGCCAAATCTCATACCAATAACATCTGAAGAAACTAATTCTTCTTCTGTATATCCAAATGATTCTGTTGATGCTGATTTCATTGCAGCATTTATATCTTCTACTGTAACGTTTTCACCTTTTACAACAGCTGTTAATATTGTAGTTGAACCTGTTGGAACTGGTACACGTTGTGCAGAACCAATTAGTTTTCCATTTAATTCTGGAATAACTAGGCCAATTGCTTTTGCAGCTCCTGTTGAATTTGGAACAATGTTTACTGCTGCTGCTCTTGCTCTACGTAAATCTCCTTTTCTTTGTGGACCATCTAATATCATTTGGTCTCCTGTATATGCATGTATTGTTGACATTATTCCTGATTGTATTGGAGCATAATCATTTAATGCTTTAGCCATTGGTGCTAAGCAGTTTGTTGTACATGATGCTGCAGAAATAATTTTGTCTTCTGGTGTTAATATATTGTGATTTACATTGTAAACTACTGTTGGTAAATCATTTCCAGCTGGTGCTGATATAACTACTCTTTTTGCTCCTGCATTTATATGTGCTTGGGCTTTATCTTTAGATGTATAGAAACCTGTACATTCTAATACTACATCTACTCCTATTTCTCCCCATGGTAATTCATTTGCATCTGCTTTTGCATATATTTTTATTTTTTTTCCATCTACTGTGATTGAGTCTTCTCCTGCAGATACAGTTTCTGCCTTTTCGTATCTTCCTTGTGCAGAATCATATTTTAATAGGTGTGCTAACATTTTAGGATTTGTTAAATCATTTATAGCAACTACCTCATATCCTTCTGCTCCAAACATTTGTCTAAATGCAAGACGTCCTATACGTCCAAAACCATTAATGGCTACTTTTACTGACATAATAAATTCCTCCCTTAATTATATCTAATCTTTTTTATTATTTACCTTATTTTACAAGGTGATACCATTTTATAACAAAAAATAGTACTTTTCAAGTACTATTTTTATTTTCATCAAATATATTTGTATCTTTATCACTATATACTAAAACCAATAACCCTCTTTTTTTCTTCTTTTTTTCTATAACTTAGCTTATTCAATGTTTCAATAATATCACATTTTTTTATTAAATTTTTGTCTGTTTTATTTTTCACAACCCTGTTAGCTTGTTCCATTTTGACTTTTTCGAATAAACTTCTTACAAATCTACCATTTGAAAAATTTTCTTGCTGTTTTGCAATTTCAAATACTTGTAGTAATGTTTGCTTAATGTTTGATGATAATTTATAGTCTTCATTTTTGCATAATAATTTAAATATTTCATATAGTTCTTCTGAGGTATAATCTGGAAAGAATATTTTAAATTGTATTCTGCTTTCAAAACCAGGGTTCATTTGTAATAATTCTTCCATCTTATTTTCATACCCTGCCATTATTATACATACTTTGTCTCTTTTGTCTTCCATTTCTTTTAATAATGTAGCAATTGCTTCTTCTTCATATCCACCTTTTTTGTCTGAAATCAAGCTATAAGCTTCATCTATGAATAGTACTCCTCCTTCTGCTCGTCTTACTAATCTTTTTGTTTCTCCTGCAGTCCATCCAACATACATTCCTACTAAGTCTCTTCCATGCGCTTCAACAAAGCTATCCCTATCTGATAAAATTTTTTCTTCTGTAAATATTTTTCCAAGTATCCTTGCAACTGTTGTCTTGCCTGTGCCTGGATTTCCATAAAAACACATATGTAGCATTGGTAGCTTGTCCCTATTTTGGCTAACTTTTATGTAGTTTACGACTTTTGATATTTGTTCTTTTACCTCACTCATGCCTATCATTCCATCCAGTTCATCTATTGCTTTTTGCTTTTTATTGGTTTTTCTTTTTTGGTTTCTATTATTTTTGCTTGTATTTTTATTTTTGTCTAATAGCATTTCCACATTTTCTTCATTTTTTGTTTTGCTATTTACTAAAATATTTATTAGAATATTTTTTATTTTATAATATGGATTTTCTGCTATTTCTATAATTGTACTTCTTTTACATTTAAGTTTGTTTTCTTTCATAAACTTTTCTATAAATTTTTCTTTTTCTTCACTGGAAATTGATTCTATTTTCATTGCCCATGAAAATGTTTCACTCATTAAAGCATTTATATCTCCTTCACGCCATTTATTTTCTATAATTATGTATGTTTTTTGCGGCATTTGTTCCATCATATCTTCAATCATTTTCTTAACTTCTGAGTCTTCTTTTCTTGTTTGACTAAAATCTATTACTATTACATCCTCTTCTATTTTTATGTTTTTCATTCTGTTTATTCTATAGTCTAACCTATCTAAATATAAAATATCTGAATTATGTATTATTCCATTTTCTAGATATATTTCTGCTATTACATTTATGAGGTCTTCATATAATACATATGATGATTCGTTTCTTATTATTATGTTGTAATTTTCAAATTCTAGCTTGTTCTTTGCTCCTTTCATAACTTCATAGCATTTTATTATTTCTCTTAATACTTGTTTATTTTTGTTTATACCTATTTTATCATCTAATTTTGATAATATTTTTTCATTTTTTTGATTTAATTTTTCACATTTTAATTCCAATTTTAAAACCCCTATCTATTATTAATTATTTCTCATTATATTTACAAACCTGGTATATTTTCCTTGCCATACTAATTCTTCTGTTCCTGGTTCTCCTGCCCTAAATTTTGCAATATTAATTTCTGCTTTATTTTTGTTTTCTTCTGTTTCTTCATAATAGTCTTCTCTATGTATAAACATAACTATATCTGCATCTTGTTCTATTGCTCCGGAGTCTCTTAAATCTGAAATCATTGGTCTTCGATCCTTGCCTGTTCTTTTTTCGTTTGCCCTGCTTAATTGTGATAGTGCTATTACCGGAATATTTAGCTCTTTTGCTATAATTTTTAATGTTCTACTTATTTCCGCAACTTCTCTATCCCTTGAACTACTCTGCTGACTTGGTGTTATTAATTGCAAATAGTCTATTATAACTAATCCTATTTTTTCTTCCATTTGCATTTTTCTGCATTTTGATCTTATTTCTGATACTGTTATTGATGAATTGTCATCTATAAAAATATTAGCATTAGAAATATCTCCAACATTTGTTGCTAATCTTACCCATTCTTCCTCATCTAAATTTCCATCTCTATATTTTTTTGCATCAATCATACACTCACTACAAATTATTCTATCTGTCAGTTGGTCTTTTCCCATTTCTAAATTAAATATAAGTACAGGCACTTTTTCTTTTTTGGCTACATTTGTTGCTATATTTAGTGCAAATGCTGACTTTCCCATTCCTGGTCTTGCAGCTAGAATTATTAGTTCTGAACCTTTTAGCCCTCCCATTCGCCTGTCTATATCTATAAATCCTGTTGAAAGTCCCTTCTTTTTTCCATTATTATATAAGTCTTCTAGTTTATTAATTGAATCAATTATTAGGTCGCTTAATTTACTTGCTCCCTTTATATTCTTTTTTTGAGTTATTTCATATATTCTCTTTTCTGCTAATTCTGTTAATTCATCAGTTTGAATCATATCATCAAAACTCATTTTTGATATTTCGTTTGACATATTTATTAGATTTCTCTTTATTGCTTTTTCTTTTATTATGTTTATGTATTTCCCTACATTTGCTGTTGTTGGTACTTTTTCTGGAAGACTTGCTATATATTCTATTCCTCCTATCTCTTCCAGCTTTCCAACTGATGATAGTTCATCTTTTAAAGTTATGATGTCAACTGGATCGTTTCTTGCTATTAAACTTCCGATGCAACCAAATATTATTTTATGGTCTTCTCTGTAAAAGTCATCTTTATTTAGTACTTCAAATGATTGCATAATGGCATCTTCATCAATTAAACATGCTCCAATTACAGATTGCTCTGCTTCTAAATTATTTGGCATTACTTTCATATTTTCCTTCTCCCTTTTCGGCACAAAAAAAGCCCTTATAATTAACACACTTTTATTGTACTAATTATAAAGGCTTTTCGCAATGCAACTGGTCACATAATGTGTTTATGTTAAAATAACTTAAGGGTTATATATAAATATATTTGAACAAAACATAGCTGGGGTCTTCCTATGGGTCTTGTTCTTAAATATATTTATATATAACCCTTAAGTTATTTTAGCATAAATTATAGTGTGTACCTTTTTTGGGCATTACTTATAATGTCTTTTAATTCTTTCACTAATTCAGTAGGCTTTGTAACAGTTACTATATCTAAGTTTCTCATTGCCCACATTTTAAATCCAACAGGATTTGCTGAAAGTTTCATTTTGAATTTATCTTTACTAATTGGTCTTATATCTATTTTTTTACCAAATTTTTCGATTACTTCTTCTAATAATAATTCATTACATTCCGCTTCTATTTCTACTTCATTTCCACTAAACACTTCTACTGAGCTATCTGTATACTTTTCTATTTCTTTTTCTGTTTTATTTATTTTTATTTTTTCATGAAGTTCAATTAAGTCTTTTATTCTATCTAATCTATAATGATAAAATTCCCTTTGTCCATCTTTAATAGCTAGCATATAAAGCTGCTGTCTATCATAAATTATTGCATATGGAGATACTGTTGGAGTACTTATTATTTTCTTTTTTATTTTGTCTCCCACTATACAATATTTCCAATATTCAAATTTTATTTTATTTTTATTCATTATGCTGTTTGCAATGTCTTCTATATTCTTTATAACTTCTCTGTTACTTGTCATTCCTTTGGGTGAATATACTTTGTAATTTTTTATTTTTTCGTTTTCATATATTGTTTGCATATTTTTGCATTTTTTTATTATTTCTTTTGCAACTTTTGGCTCTATAAATGTTGAATAACTAAATGTGTCTATTATTGCTCTTATTTCTCCTGGTTCGAAGTCTGTTTCTGGATCATTTGTTATATAATATCCTTTTCTGTTGTCTGTAAATGTACTAACATCATAATCGAATTTTTCTTGTAACAGATTTATGTTTCTTCTTATTGTTCTTGGGTCTATATCTACATCATATATTTCTTTTATTTTGTCTTTTATTTCATTTATTGATAATTTATGTTCTTGGTCACTATATTTTTTTAATATATTTAGTATATATAATATGTTTCCATTTTTTTCGTATAAATCCATCTACTGTCCTCCTATTATTTCTCTTAATTTTTCCCATATTTTTACTAATCCATAAGTATCTAACTTGCAGTATTCTAATAATGCGTTTTTTAATTTTTCTTGTTCTTCTTTTGATTTACTTGGTAAACTTAAAAATATTTCCGGTGCTTCTCCACCATTGTGCACATCTTCTAAATTATGATAATCTAATTCTGGATTATCTGGAAACAATGCTGGTAGTACATACTTTATTGTATAAAATCCTTCCATTGCCTTTGTATAATAAAGTCTTTGCATAAATGGTTTCATCAAATCTTTCATATTGTCTCTGATATTTAGTAAGTGCTCTCTTAAATCAGGAAATTGCTCTGCAAGCTCTCTTAATACTCTTTTTTCAAATCCCATATTATATGCTACTACACATACGTTCATTGGTATATCTTGTACAAGTCTTTCTGCTATTTGTCTTCTTGAGTCAACACCTGGCTCTGCTAAGTATTCTTTATGTTTTACTTCTCCTTTTTCGTCTTCTATATAGTGTAATGAAAATTGGAATGGAGTTTGCATATAAGGATATATTCCATCATATTCTGGTATTGCTTGCTTAATTGTTTCAAAGTCTAAAAAATAAATTGGTATAGATAGGGTGTTCATATATTCTCTTATTTTTTCAACTTCTATTTTATCTTTTAAATTATTTATTTCAAAGTCAATTTGTTCTTTGTATTTTGGATTTATTTTTTCATTTTGTATATCTTCAAAACTGTACTTTCCTTGATTATAAAATTCAAGCTTTTTCTTTTTACTTAGGCCTTTTACTTTGAATATATTTTTTTCAGGTAGATGTTTTGTACAATGGCTCCAGTACTGACAGACATATGGTTTAAAACATTGCATACCTATTTTGTCATCTGGTTCTTTATTGGAATTGTTTTTATTCATATATGTGTTTATATCTTTTATATTTTTTTCTATTTCTTCATATTTGTTTGATGCAGTGTCTGTAATATCTTCTATTACAAATAATTTGTCTAATTCTAATTCACCATTTCTTACATATTCTCCATTTAAGTGGACTATACATACTTTTTTCACATTAAATCCTAAATTTGTTAATACATAATATTGATATGATGCATCCTCTATATATATATTTTTTAAATGATTTGAGGATTTTACTTCATATATTTCTACTCCTTCTTCATCGTTTTTTAGAATATCTACACTGCAAAAGTTATGATTGTAACTAAATGATGCTTCTGTTATTATGTTTGGTTTATTTTTTAGTGCTTCTTCTGTTTGAATTATCATCTGTTTTTTGTCGTTATTGTATTCTATATCTGTATATTTTCCAAATATTCTTTTTGCTAATTCTCCTACTTTTGTTCCTGTTTCAAATATTTCATCTGGCGTTGTTTGCTCTGCCTCTTCTGGCTTAAAGTTGTCCATCCATAGCATTTTTGGACATTGTATTGCTCTACAATATTTGGTTTTTGATAGATATAATTTGTTCATTTTTATCTCCTATTAATTTTATTCAGCTATATTTTCTCTGTTTTAACTTCTTTTTCATTCTAACATATATGTTTTTCTTTTTCAATCTGTTGTTTAATTCTTTTATAATGTCTTTTCTCTATAATCAAAAGGTTGTAGAACCACTGAAATATCAGTGTTTTTACAACCTTTTTTCTTTTGGCTGGGGTGGTAGGATTCGAACCTACGCATCGATGGGTCAGAGCCATCTGCCTTACCGCTTGGCTACACCCCAATATATAGAAACAGCATTCAATTATGCTGTCTCTTCTTTTATATGTTTTGGTATTCTTCTTTGTCTCTTTATAGGTTCCTCTTGCAATCTATTTTCATTAATAGTAAGTCTTGGTCCCTCTAATCCAAGTACAGTTTCTTTTGTAATTACACATTTTTCTATATTTGGATTTGAAGGTGTTTCAAACATTATGTCTCTCATTATGTCTTCTATTATTGAGCGTAATCCTCTTGCACCTGTTTCTCGTTCAATGGCTTTATCTACAATAACTTCTAAAGCTTCTTTTTCAAATTCTAATTCAACATTATCAAGTTCAAATAATTTTTTATATTGTTTAACTAATGCATTTTTAGGTTCTACTGCAATTTTTATTAATGCTTCTCTGTCTAATTCTTTTAATGTTGCAATTATTGGAAGTCTTCCTATAAATTCAGGAATTAACCCAAATTTTAGCAAGTCTTGTGGAAGAAGTTCCTCTAAAACTTCATATCTGCTGACTTCTTTTTCACTTTGAATTGAACTTCCAAAACCTATAGTATTTTTGCCAGTTCTTTCTTTTATTATTTTTTCTAATCCTTCAAAAGCTCCTCCACATATAAATAATATATTTGAAGTATCTATTTGTAATAACTCTTGATGTGGGTGTTTTCTTCCTCCCTGAGGTGGTACAGATGCTATTGTTCCTTCTACAATTTTTAATAGGGCTTGTTGAACACCTTCACCACTTACATCTCTTGTTATTGATGGATTTTCTGATTTTCTTGTAATCTTATCTATTTCATCAATATAAATTATACCTTTTTGTGCTTTTTGTACATCTCCGTCAGCTGCTTGAATAAGTTTTAGTAGAATGTTTTCTACATCTTCACCAACATATCCAGCTTCTGTAAGAGTTGTTGCATCAGCTATTGCAAATGGTACATTTAAAATTTTAGCTAATGTGCTTGCAAGTAATGTTTTACCACATCCAGTTGCACCAAGTAATAAAATATTACTTTTCTGAATTTCTACGTCATCATTTTTTTCATTATCTTCTTCATGTGCAATTCTTTTATAATGATTGTAAACTGCTACTGATAGTGCTTTTTTAGCATTTTCCTGTCCTATTACATATTCATCTAAAATCTTTTTTATTTCTTTTGGACTTGGTATTTCTTCTAGACCTTCTAATGTGTATCTTTCATCTTCATATTCTTCACTGTCTATTATACTATTACATAAATCTACACATTCATTACAAATATAAACTCCAGGTCCTGCTACTATTTTATTAACTTCGTCTTGTGTTTTTCCACAAAAAGAACATCTTACACTTCTTGGTGTATCGCTTTTAGCCATTAAAATTCTCCTCTCTTAGTTTCTTTTATCCATTATTCCGTCTATTAAACCATATTTTAATGCCTCTTCTGCTGTCATATAATTGTCTCTTTCTGTGTCCTTCATAATTGTTTCTAAGCTTTGCCCTGTCCTATCACTTAATAATTTATTTAATTTTTCTCTTGTTCTTACCATATGATCTGCATGAATTTTTATTTCTGTTGTTTGTCCAGAAAGTCCTCCACCACCAATAAGTGGTTGATGTATTAAAATTTCTGCATTTGGCGTTGCATATCTTTTGCCTTTTTCTCCTGATGCTAAAAGTACAGCGCCCATACTTGCTGCCATACCTATACATATTGTAGATACTGGACATTTAATATAATTCATTGTGTCTACTATTCCCATTCCATCTGTAATAGATCCTCCTGGTGAGTTTATATAAAGGTTTATTTCTTTATCCGGATCTTCTGATTCTAAAAATAACATTTGTGCTATTATTAGACTTGATGTTGTTGGATTTACATCTTCTCCTAAAAATATTATTCTATCTTTTAAAAGTCTAGAAAAAATGTCGTAAGATCTTTCTCCTTTACTTGTTTGTTCAATAACATATGGTACTAAACTATTTTGTAACATACTTTTTCCTCCTATTTCATTTTAGCGTTTTTAACTAAAAATTCTATAGCTTTTTCAGATTTTATTCCATTTTTTATGTATTCTTTTATATTTTCATTATCTTTAAAGTCATCTTCTGTTTTGCCATAATTTTTAGCCATTTCTTTTAATTTTTCTGAAACTTCTTCATCACTTGCTTCTATATTTTCTTTTTCAATTATAGCTTCTAAAGCAAGTCTTGATTTTATAGCTTCAATTGCTTGTGGCTCTGCTTCTTTTTTAAATTCTTCTTCTGTTTTTCCCATCATTTGCATATATTGTTCAAATTTTAGTCCTTGATATGCTAGCCTTTGTTCCATATCTTTTATCATATTTTCAACTTCTATTTCAATCATACCTGATGGAATGTCTAATTTAGCATTTTCACAAACTGCTTTTATTACACTATCTTCAGTTTCATATTTTGCTCTTTCTTCATTTTGCTTTTCTAATTTTGCCTTTATGTCTGCTTTTAGTTCATCTAAAGTATCAAATTCGCTAGCGTCTTTAGCAAATTCATCATCTAATTGTGGTAATTCTTTTTTCTTGATTTCATGTAGTGTTACTTTAAATACAGCATCTTTTCCTGCTAAATCCTTTGAGAAGTATTCATCTGGGAATTTTACTTTTATGTCTTTTACATCATCTATGTTCATTCCTATTATTTGTTCTTCAAAACCTGGTATAAATGTATTACTTCCTATTGTTAGTTCATGGTTTTCTGCTTTTCCACCTTCAAATTCTACTCCATCAACTGAACCTACAAAATCAATTACTGTTATGTCTCCATCTTCCACTGGTCTATCTTCAACAGTTATTAATCTACTATTATGTTCTTGCATATGACCAAGTTCATGGTTTATATCATCATCTGATACATTATACTCAACCTTTTTGATTTCTATACCTTTATATTTGCCAAGTTCAATCTCTGGCTTTGTTTGAACTACTGCTGTAAATATTAGGTCTTGTCCTTTTTCCATTTGAACTACGTCAATTGTTGGATGGCTTACTGCTTCTATTTTGTTTTCTTTAAGTGCTTCTTCATAATTTTCTGATGCAACTTCATTGAATGCATCTTCATAGAAAATTTCTTTTCCATAATATTTCTCTACTATATTCATTGGTGCTTTACCTTTTCTAAATCCTGGTATATTAAAGTATTTAGCACTTTTAAAATATACTTTTCTCATAGCATCTTCAAATTTTGATGCTTCTACTGTAATTTCTAATTTTACTTCGTTTGCATTGTCTGTCTTTTCTACTTTACTGTTCATTATAAATCTTTCCTTTCTATTACATTTTAGCTTTTATATTATATCATACTTTCGTTATATTGCAAGAAAATTTTAAAAAATACTTGTTTTTTTTGTTTTTATATGTTAAACTATAGTACAGTAATTTTTATATTAACTAATTAGGAGGTGCGTATTAATGGCTAAATGTGCAGTTTGTGGAAAAACAACAAGCTTTGGAAATAATCTTAGCATTACTCGTTCACATATAAGTAAAAGAAATGTTAGACCAGTAAAACCAAACTTAAGAACTGTTAAAGCTAATATAAATGGTGAATCTAAAAGAATTAAGGTATGTGCTAAATGTTTAAGAGATGGAAAAATTGAAAGAGCTTAATAATAATTCATAAAAGACTGTTCAAGTAAAGTGGACAGTCTTTTTTGGTAGAACTTAAAAATATTATATATAATTAAAAGAGAATGTTATATTTGTTAAACATTACGACTTTGTTGTCGCTTTCTTTCAGTTAAATAATTAATGAAAAGAAAGCTCCAGACAGCTTCGCTTTGCTCCGCCTACGCAGTCTTCATTTTTTAACAAATATAACATTCTCTTTTTAGCTTATTTTATTTTTTTAAGTTCTACCAAAAAAGACTATCCACTTTGCTTGAACTTATTTTAATCTTTGATTCCAAAAATAAACTTCACAATTCCTCTGAAACATTTTGGAACTTTTTTTACAACAACCGTCATATGTATTCCTCCTTTTTAGCATGCTAACCATAAAAAACCGATAGCTATTACAGCTATTCCTATTAAAAACAGCCAACCTGTTATTGGAAGTAAAAGTACTAATAGTATTCCTAATCCTAAACCAATTAAGCATATTGCTAAAGCTTTTTTTAGTATTCCGAACATAATAACTTACCTCCAATTCTTTTATTTTATTATATGAGTGGTTTACTTTTTTTGTTACTTATTTTGCTTGCTTACTTGTCAACTATTTTGTATAATTAATGTGGAAAAATATAAACTTATTTTTTCATATTAATTATACTGAAAGGAATTTAGATATGACAAGTAAAAAAGATGCTCTTAAAATAATTGAAATATTGAAAGAAACTTATCCTGATGCAAAATGTAGTTTAGATTTTAAAACGCCTTTTCAAATGGTTGTTGCAGTAACAATGTCTGCTCAGTGTACAGATGAACGAGTAAATAAAGTTACTCCTACATTGTTTGAAAGGTGTAAGACAATAGAAGATTTTGCTAATATTGATGTAAATGAATTAGAGTTGTTAATTCATTCTTGTGGATTTTATAAAAATAAAGCTAAAAATATAAAGCTTTGTGCTAAGCAAGTTTTAAATAATTTTAGTGGTGAAGTCCCTCATACTATGGAGGAATTACTTACTCTAGCTGGTGTTGGGCGAAAAAGTGCTAATGTAATTTTACTTGAAGCGTTTGGCATTGCAAATGGAATTGCTGTTGATACTCATGCTAAAAGAATTTCTAATAAAATGGGATTGTCAAAAGAAAAAGATCCTGAAAAAATTGAACAGGATTTATTAAAAATTTTCCCTAAAGAATATTTAAAAGATATAAATCACTTGCTTGTATGGCACGGACGTAATACTTGCATTGCTCGTAAACCTATATGTGAAAAATGTACAATAAAAAAATACTGCAAAGAATTTTGTTTATAAAACTTTCTTGTATATTTCACATTTTTATAGCCATACTACGTTTAGAGGTGAATATTGTGACCAACATAAATTGTACTTTAAATTGCATTTATCAAAAAGAAGGAAAATGTTGCTACGAGTTTGTAACTCAGTCAGCATTTTCCTGTAATTCATCTTGTACTTATTTTAGAGAAAAGTAATACTTTTTTCTCTGACCCAAAATCATCACTTAAGCTCTAGGGTGTGCTTTTCTGTATACATTTTTTATACCTTCATTTTGAAATTGCATATATACTTGAGTTGAAGATATATCAGAATGTCCAAGCATTAACTGTATTGCTTTTAAATCTGCTCCATTTTGTAATAAATGTGTTGCAAAAGAATGCCTTAATACATGTGGTGTTATATCTTTTGTTATATGTGCTTGTTCTTTGTAATATTTTATAATTTTCCAAAACCCTTGTCTTGTAAGTCTTTTTCCATTTATATTAACAAATAGAGCTTTTTCTTCTTCATCTTTTATTAAATAATCTCTTGCGTTTTCTACATATTCTTTTAGTGCTTTTAATGACATTTGACCTAAAGGAATGGTACGTTGTTTTTCTCCAGTTTTGCAAGTAACATATCCTTCTTCTAAATTAACATCATCTAAATTTAAAGATATAATTTCTGTAACTCTCATTCCGGTAGCATAGGCAAATTCTAGCATTGCTTTATCACGAATACCTTTTAAGTCTACATTTTTAGGTTGTTCTAGTAATAATTCTACTTCTTTAGATGTTAGTACACTTGGCACTCTTTTTTCTATTTTGGGTGATTGAATGCCTTCTGTTGGATCATTTTTTACTTTTCTATTTTTTACTTCGTATTGATAAAATGATCTTATTGATGCTAAACTTCTAGATATCGTTGATGCTTTTTTTCCATTTTCATGTAAGTATTCTATATATTCTCTAATATCATCTGATTTTAATTTACTATAATTTTTTTTATTTTCTTTAAGGTATGCCTCGAATTGAGTTAAATCTCTCCTATATGATTGTAATGTATTATTTGATAATTTTTTTCCATTTTCAAGGAATTCAAAGAATTGTTTTAATTGCTTTTCCATTATTTTCCTCCACTTGTTATTTTTAAATTAAAATAAAATCTTTACATAAATTATATTCTATGTTATATCAAAATATTTATAAATTGTAAATAGCTTTTTTGTATTTTTTAAAAATATTTTATTAAATTTTCTAAGAGTTCACCTGATATGTTAATCTTTATAATTGCAGATATCATTAATAAAACTAGCATAATTAAGGAAAATATGGTGTGTCTTAGTATTTCTAATTTAATATTTTCTTTTCTTCTATCTTTTATAATTGATTTATAGAGTTTTATTCCGCTAACACTTAAAGCAATCAGGGCTGGAATAAATATTAAATTTTGTAACAGCACAGCTATTACTATAAAAGCTATTCCTTTTCTAAGTCCCATTGTATAGACAATTGCAGATATTGTATAGCCTAAACTAAATCCTCTAAAAAAAACTATTCCAAATACAATTGGTATTCCAATTATTGTTGTTCCAGCAAACCACAAGCTTACAGCTAATATTATATTATTTTTTATATTATCCTTTAAAACTCCAGCTGTTGAAATTTCTCCATTTTCTTTTGATTCTGTTATATATCTATTTATATAATCACTTATTTCTGTTTTCTTTGTTTCTTGTGTGTTATTTATAAACATAACTCCCACAAAAATGCCAACTATAAATATTAATGATGAAATAATATATGCTCTTAAATTAGCTGAAATATGATTAATTATAATTGTTGTTAATCGAATATTTTTGGCCTTTATTTTTAACATTAAAAATCTCCTTTTTGTTTTATACATAATGTCTATTCAATAAAGAGATTTTTAGAACCTTATTTTACTTTGCCATATATTCCTCCACCACCAGATTGAACTTTCATTTCACCACTTCTCGCTCTGTTAATATTATTTGCTATTTTTTCACCTACTAATGCTTCAATATCATCTTTTGATAATTTGTGTAATATATTCATTTCTGTTTCAAAATGATTTATTAATTTTTCTATAGTTTTTCCGCCTACTCCTGGTATAAAGTTTAGTGGTATTTGATATACATATGGTGGTCTATTTTGAGGACTTTTTGTATTTTCTTTATCTTTTATTAATTCTATTCTATCAAAAACTCCAAATGTAATTTTGTTACTTCCACACTCAGGACATACTTCAACAGGTTCTTTTGTTTCTATTGTTTTATTGCAATTATCACAATATGTTCTATGATATTTGCCAAGTTTTGGATCTAAACCATAGTTTGCTATAATTTTTCTACCATCTTCTCCTTTTAGGGCTTTTACAACTTCTTTAAAGCTTATGTCTTCCACTTGCATTTTATTATATTCCCTTGCAATTTTAGGCAAGCTGTGAGCATCTGAATTTGTTACAAAAGTTTTATCTTCTAATTCTGAAATTGTATCTGCTAAAAATGTGTCTGAACTTAGTCCTAATTCTACTGCAAAAATTTTATCATATTTTTCTTTAAATATATTTTCTAGCCTATCCGTACAATTTCCATAGTAACTTTTGTGTGGTGTAAATATATGTGCTGGTATTAGTATTCCGTTATATTTTTCTACTATATCTATTAGTTCATATCCTGATACATTTGACCTTTGTGTACTTAGTGTTATATTTTTTATGTGTGTGCTCATTTCTCTTGAAAATCCTTTTATGTCTTTTAAAAATGGAAAAAAGCATACATTATGTGCTGCTCCTTTTTTTCCATTTCTTCCTTCTTCTGATGTTTCTACTTCACTTCCTAGTAATATGCAAACTTTATCTTTATATATTATGCCTCCATCTTTTAGTTCGTAAGCTTCTCCTGTTTTTAAAAAGTTTTCTATGTCTTCTATTACATATGGTGATGCACAGTCTATTATTCCTACTATATTTATTCCCTTTTTTTCTGCACATTCTTTTGCAATGTTAGCAAAGTTTAGTGATTTTGCTGCTGTTATTTTTATTGGTTTTCCACTTTCACTTCGACCTATGTGTACGTGTAAATCTGCAAATACTTCGTACATTTGCTTCCTCCTTCTTAAAATAGCAATTTATAATAATTCAATTTTTTTTATTCATTGAGCAAAACATAGCTGGGGTCTTCCTATAAGTCTTGCTCTTAATGAATTAAAAAAATTGAATTATTATTTCTAAATTTTCAATATATTAGTTTTAGTGTTTTAATCAGTCGTCAGCTGTAGTAGCTGTATTTTCAATATGTTTTAGTATTTTTTGTGTTGTTTCTTTACTAAATAACGCTCTGTTTGGGTTATGATTATCCACATTTAGAATAGTCTCACCTATTCTTTTTCGCCTTTCTGTTATCTTTTTGTCAACTTCTGGTGAATACTCATAAGCTATTTTCCTTACAAAATCTTTTAGTTCTGGTGTTTCACTTTCTATTTTTACTAATTTTTTAAATGGTGTTATTTTTGTTGTATCTTCAAGTTCTATTCCTTCTGTTTCTTCAACATATTCTAAAAAAGTATTTAAATAACGGTTATATACATCTTTTAAGTTTCTATGTTGTAATAATACCGTAGCTTCTGCTGTATCCATTCCTATTCTTTCAGGTCTGCTTAAAAGCATTCCTCCAAATTGATCTGCAAGTTCTAGTATATCACTTTCTTTTTCTCTTGGGTTGCTTTCACTATATCTATTTACTTCTTCACAAATTTTACAAAATCTTTTATTAAATCCTAATTCGCTTAGATATAGTGCCCCTTCTAATGCATAGGTTTTTAGGATTCCTAATTTTTGTGCGTTGTTTACTTTTTTGCAGTTACATAAAAGGCTTGCTGTTAATATCATATTTTTATCTACATCAATTTTCATATATTCAATAAATTGTCTTAGTATTTCTGTTTTGAATATCACTGATTTATCAAAAAATATATTTGTTTTTTTTGATAAATAATATACTATTTCTATTTTTGATACAATGTTTTCTTCTCCTAATATATAATCTGCAAATGTTTCCATAATTTCCTCCTATGCACACTATTTTACAAATTAATTATAATTTATTTGTTGATAGTTTTCAAGAAAAATTACTAAATGTAATACAATTGTAATAATTCTTTTTTAATTTGGTATAGCATTTCGTGCAAGTTCGTCACATCTATTATTATATTCGTTATCACTATGGCCTTTAACTTTTATAAATGTTACCTTATGTGTTTTAGTTAAGCTATAAAGTTCTTGCCATATTTCTTTATTTTTCACTTCTTTTCCATCTGATGTTTTCCAATTTTTCTTTTTCCAATTGTAAATCCACCCTTGATTAAAAGCATTAACTATGTATGCACTGTCACTATATAATTCGACTTCACATGGAAATTTTAGCATTTTCAAGCCTTCTACAACAGCTGTCAATTCCATTATATTGTTAGTAGTTTCTTTATTTCCACCTGATATTTCTTTTTTAGTATCTTTATACATCAAAACCGTTCCCCAACCTCCAGGTCCAGGATTTCCAGAACAAGCTCCATCTGTGTAAATTATTACTTTTTCCATTATATTGTCCCTTTCTTTTTATTAATTTAAATATATTTATTATATAATTGCAAATAATTGTATTTACTGATATAATAGCATAAAGTTTTTAAATGCACAAGGAGGATATCATGAAAAAAGTTTTAGGAATAATTGCAGAATATAATCCATTTCACAATGGTCATCTATATCATTTGAACAAGTCAAAAGAATTATCTAAAGCAGAATTCAGTATTGCTGTAATTGGTGGTAATTTTACGCAAAGGGGTGAACCCTCAATTATAGACAAATGGTCAAAAGCTAAAATGGCTCTGTTAAATGGAGTTGATTTAGTTTTAGAATTGCCTGTGTTATATGCTACATCAAGTGCTGAAAATTTTGCAGATGGTGCAATAAGGCTTTTAGATTCTCTTGGAATCGTAGACGATTTGTATTTTGGAGCTGAAAATGCAAATATACATATATTAAATGATTTTGCAGAAATTTTATATAAAGAACCTAGAGAATATAAAGTTCTTTTAGCTGAAGAATTAAAAAAAGGATTATCATTTCCCTCTGCAAGAGAAAATGCTTTAATGATGTATTTAAATAATTCTAGGCAATATGCCAATGTTTTATCTTCTCCTAATAATATTTTAGGAATAGAATATATTAAAGCTTTAAAGAAAAATAAAAGTTTAATAAATCCTATAGCTTTAGATAGAACTGGCGTTTATCATAATGAAATTGAATATTCTGGCAATATGGCTAGTGCTACTGCTATAAGAAATTCAATTAGTATAGATCTTTTACAAGATGCCGAACCTTTGATGCCAAAGCATTCATTTTCTATAATAAAAAAATGTATTAAGGATGAACATATAGTAAAAAATCTCTCAGCTTATGAAAAAGAAATAATTTATTCTTTAAGAAGGATGTCTTTATCTGAAATAAGCAATTTACAGGATGTATCTGAAGGATTGGAAAACTTAATAAAAAAAGCTGTAAATTCAAGTAATAATCTTGATGAAATAATTAATAGTATTTCTTCGAAAAGATATACAAAGACTAGAATTAGTAGGATTTTATTGTATAGCTTACTTGGAATAACAAAAAAGGATATTCAATTATCGAAAAAGACATTACCTTATGCACGAATTCTTGGATATAATAAAAATGGTAAATTCTTAATTTCTGAGATTGTTAGAGTTAATCCTAAAATAGAGTTTGTTGCTTCTGTAAAGAAATATGCTGATGAATGTACAAATAAAAATTTACAAGTAATGCTTGATAAGGATATTCTTGCTACTAATGTTTATACCTTGGGTTATAAGAATAATTCCAAGGGAAATTTGGATTTTACAAAAAGAATTGTCTCTGTTTAGTGCTGTTTTTTGGGATGGGGTAAAAAACATCACCCTGCTGTCAATGGGGACAAAAGTAAACTAACAACCTGGCTTTAGCAAGACCCCCTTAATTTAATTTATTAGCTTGTTCATTTCATTCGCAAAGAAATTGTAAAGCCAGAAAATGAGCCTCTTTCACTTAGTCCTCACTCATTACTTTCGTTCGACGTGAACATCCCTCATTTTCTAGTTTAACAATTTCTAATGCTTATTCCAATCAAGCGCTAATAAATTAAATTAAGGGGGTCTTGCTAAAGCCAGGTTGTCAGTTTACTTTTGTCCCCATTGACACATTTCTTATTCAGTAACCCATTTTATTAGGTTCAAATTTTCACTATCTAAAAGCATTTCATGTTTTGGCATAATTCTAAACGTATAGCCATAATCTCCACCTGTTGTTAATTCTATTTTTGCTTTATAGTAATATTTTTTATTTTCTTCATCACTGCTTTCTAATTCCATTGGAATTACACTTACATTTTCTATAACGCCATTAGAATGAATCTTTCCATAATATGCTTCAACCTTAACATTTTCTACATCAATGTTAGGTAATGTCACTTCACAAGCAACGTCAATATTATTTCCTGCATCCATTGTAATATTGTCTAAATTATTACGCTGTACAATTTTTATGTCCTTCCAATTAGTATATAAATCTTTTTTCCAACTGTTAAATCTTGCAGCTTCATCAACATTACTATAATATTTATTATATAAATCACATAAAGGCATATATAAATTATTTGTATAATCAACAAGCATTCTTGATGTGCTATATTTTCCACCTGTTGTCATTATAGAATTTTTCATGATTTCTAGCCATTTGCTAGATATTCCATTTCTGTCTTTATCATAATACATAGGTATTATTTTGTTTTCAAGTGTGGAATATAAGCTTTCACTATCTGCTATATCTTGCTCTTGATATGAATTATATTCTGCATTTGTTCCTATTGTCCATCCATTAGTTTGATCATAGCCTTCTGCCCACCATCCATCTAGAACGCTGAAGTTTACTACACCGTTTACAGAGGCTTTTTGTCCGCTTGTTCCTGATGCTTCCATAGGTCTACGTGGATTATTTAACCATACATCAACACCACTTACTAAATATCTTGACATTCCTATATTATAGTTCTCAAGTAAGAATATTTTTCCCTTAAATTGTGGCATCATTGAAACTTCATGTATGTATCTAATTAATTCTTGACCTTCTATATCTGCTGGGTGAGCTTTACCTGCAAATACTAGTTGAACTGGTCTTTTACTATTATTTAAAATTTGTGTAATTCTTTCTAAATCTTTGAATATTAATGTAGCTCTTTTATAGGTTGCAAATCTTCTTGCAAATCCTATCATTAGAGCATTTGAGTCAAGTTTTGATGTAATGTTGTTTATTTCTTCATAACTTACACCTGCTCTTCTTAGTCTTTCTGTTGTATTTTCTTTTATTAATTCTATTAATTTTTCTTTTCTTTCTTGATGAGTTTCCCATAGTTCTTTATTTGGAATATCTTTTACTTTCTTCCATACGTCGTCTTTGTGTATTTTATCTTGCCAATATGGAATTAAGTGCTTATTGTATAGCTTTTTCATACTTGGTGCAAGCCATGAACATGTGTGTATACCATTGGTTACATAAGTAATTGGTGATTCGTTTGCAGCAATATTAGTCCATATATCTCCAAACAATTCTCTAGAAACTGCTCCGTGCAACTTGCTTACCCCGTTTTTCTTTCCTGCAATTTTTAAAGCAAATATTCCCATATTAAAACCAGGTTCTAATTCTTCTGATGGCTTCATTCCTAATTTTAAAAATTCTTCTCTATCTAAATTTAGTCTTGGCCAAAAATCTTTAAAGTATTTTTCAACTAATGAAATTGGGAATATATCATTTCCTGCAGGTACTGGTGTATGTGTTGTAAATACTGTTTTTGAGCTTACTATATCTTTTGCTACTTCAAAAGATACTTGTTTTTCTATTATTGTATTTTTTATAAGTTCTAAAATTAAAAATGCTGAATGTCCTTCATTCATATGATAAACTGTAGGTTTAAGACCAAGAATTTTTAATAAGTTGGTTCCTCCCATTCCTAATATTATTTCTTGTCTAATTCTCATTTCTTGATCACCACCATAAAGTTTTAGAGTTGTTCCTCTATCTTCTTCATGATTTTTTTCTATATCTGAATCAAGTAAATATAGTGTTACTCTTCCAACATTTATTTGCCATACTTTTAAATATATTCTTCTTTTTGGGAATTTAACAAATATTATTAGGTCTTCACCTTTTTCATTTTTTACAGGTTTTATTGGTAAATCTGACACATTAACTTCATTGTATTCAGTCTCTTGCATTCCATCTTTATTTATTTTTTGATTAAAATATCCTTCTTTATAGAACAATCCAACAGCAACTAGTGGTATTCCTAGGTCACTTGCAGATTTTAAATGGTCGCCAGATAAAATTCCTAATCCTCCAGAATAGATTGGAATTGTTTCATCTAAGCCGTATTCGGCTGAAAAATATGCAATTAAGTCGTTTTTATTTTGTGGATATTTTTTTGAAAACCATGTGTTTTTGCTGTTCATATAATTTTCAAAGTTTTCAACGTTTTTGTTGTATTCCTTTAAAAAAGCAGGGTTATTTTCTGCCATTTCAAGTCTTTCTTGTGACACATGTTTTAAGAATTTAGTAGGATTTTTTAATGATTTTTCCCATAAATCTGAATCAATTTCTTTGAATAGTTTTAAAAATTCTGTGTTCCATGACCACCATAAGTTGTTAGATATTTCTGATAGTTTGTTTATCTTTTTTGGTAATTGTGGATTTACTGTAATTTTGTTGAATACGTACATTTGTTATATTCCTCCTTGGTAAATTTTATCATTTTTTCTTTTGGTTTTATACATTGTCTATTATCTATTAAATAAATTAATTTGTCAATACCTTAAATTATTTATTATGCTAAAAGGATAATATATTGTTACAATTCACAGCTTTTAATATTAATATGTCCTGCCACGTGGTGAATACATAAAATTTTTTTCAAAACCTGCGTCTTTGCCTTCGGCAAAAACATAGCTGGGGTCTTCCTACCGGTTTTGATTTAAAAAATTTTATTGTATTCACCACGGTCGCGGACTTTAAGTTAAATAGCCTGTGGATTGTAACAATATATTATCCTTTTAGCACGTTCAAAACATTAAAATAAGATGACTAAAATGTCATCTTATTTTACTAGATTAATTATCAAATAAGCCTTTTTTTGCGTTGCTTCCTTTAATTGCAGTATTGTTTGCTCCGTCCATTCTAGAATTTCTTAGTCTTTTCTTTCTTTTAACTAGGTTGTCGATTTTTCTAAGATTTGTCGCATTCTTTTTAGTTTCTTTCTCATATGTATGTCTTGCACCTGCATTACGATATTTTCCATATATTATAAAATAATATACTAAGCCTGCTAATAAGAATATCCATCCCCAATTGTTGTCAGAATCTGAACTTGATTTTAAGCTTGTTACAAATATTGCTGCAATTAATCCCAATATTTCTACAAATACAGATACACCAATTAATTTTGGCATATGTATTGGCACACTTCCCATTGTTTCTTTTGTTCTTGCATTAACTGCAACATAGTGTAAAACATTTTTGTCTCCTTTTTTCTGTAAATAGCTATATAGCCATACAGGAAGGTATGCTGATTTCCATTGTTGGCCTTTAATTTCTAAGTCTTCATTATCCCATTTTACACCACGGTCATAAAATTCTAATGACTCATTTGCTGCAAATCTTGCAATGTCTTTGGCTTGTTCTTTGACTATTGGTCGTAATTGATCTATATTTGTGTCACGTTTTTCTGATGAATAACCACTTAAATAGTTTGAGTCCCATTTTACACAGTTTTCAATGTCAAATGGCATTATTGCATTTATTACATTATTTGTTTTACTTTTATCGTTATTATTTAATTTATCGAGGCTTGATTCTACTGTTAATCCATCAATTGTTAAATCAAATTCACGTTCTACATCGTAAAGGTCAGCATCATAATATGTTTCTTCATTGTCTCCATGTTTTTCAGTGTATCTTCTAACTTCATGTTCTCCTTGACCTGTTAATTTTGCATGTGAGTTAATGTCTACAACCATATATGGAAAATATGCTCCCATTATGTTTTCAGTAGTAAACTCTCTTCTAAACATAGGATGTGCAAAGAATTTTCTTTTGCCTACAAAGTTTTCTATTTGTTCTTGAGCTTCTTTTTTTGTTAATTTGAATGGCAACACTACATCTGGAACAGCTCCATTTGGTATTTGTTCATTAATTGATAATGTGTTTCTGCACCAATGGCATCTAGCTTGTGTTGAATGATTTGTATCAATTACAACTTCTGCACCACAACTACTACATTTTAATGTAATAATATCTTCTGCATCTTTTGCTATGTCTTGTGTTCCTGATGCAAACACTTCGCCTTCAAGTTTACTTGTGTCTGTTTCAAAGCCTTCTACTTTTTCTGGCTCGAATTCGTGTCTACAAAAGTTACATCTAAGTTTCCCTGTTTTTGCATTTAATGAAATATCTGTTGCTCCACATTTAGGACATTTTGTTTGTCCATTTTTTGCACCTTCATCTGTTTTTACTATTTTTGGTTCATCACTCATAGTCTATACCCCCAATAGTTGTTTTTTCTTAGCGTCGTAATCCTCCTGTGTAATTAATCCTTCATCTAGCATTTCTTTATATTTTTTTAGTTCTTCCATTGGATCTGCAGCAGCTGCTGGTTGTTGCTGAACTGGTTGTTGTTGTAATCCTCCCATAGCACCTCCTACTGCATTCATGCCCATTCCCATAAATGCCATTCCAGCTGCTCCTCCGCCATTTTCACCTGCTGCTTGGAATCCACGTGCTGCAGCTTGTTGCATAAATGAATTTCCACGATTTCCTGCTAAAGCATCAGCTTTTTTAACATCACTTAATAATTGTTTTGTATCTTCATCATATTCAATTGCTTGAATTGCAACTTTAACAATTTCAAGTCCTCTATCTGTTTTCCATTGATATCCATCATCAACTGCTTGTGATAAGCTTTGTGCGAATCCAACTTGGTCTCCTTGTATTTTGTTTATACGATTTCCTTTGTTTGGATCATTTGTATAATTTGAAAATGCTCCTGCTAAGCTACTTACAACTTCGTTAAATAATTGTGCTGCAGCGTCATTGTCCATATCTGCAAAGTCAAATACTTCTCCTCCTGTTATATAGTCAACTGGTACAAAGTTTTTTATGAATAAAATTGGGTCTACGATTTTTAATGTGTATGTTCCTCTTGTAACTGCTCCAACTTGTGCTCCTAAATATGCATCATCCCAATATATTTCTGATTGTGTTCCGAAACGGTTATTAGGGATTTCTTTTAAGTTTACATATACTGCTATTTGTTGTGACCCTGGTTGTCCTCCAAATTTAAATCTTTCCCATGATTGTTTAATTAAAGATGATACTATTCCATCTCCTGCAAATATTGATTGTGAATTTATGTCTTCTGATGAGAATGTGTATCCCCCTGGTTCTGCAATAAGTCCTGTTATTGCTCCTTCTTGTAATGTTACTAATGCTGTTCCTTCTGGTACTACTATTTTACTTCCATTTGAAATTATATTTGTGCTCCCTTTTGTGTTTGATCCTCTTCCTGCGTTTTGTCCTTGTGGTACTGCTGGAAATAACGCAGCTGTACCTGGTACTCCTGTCATTGGCATTATAAAGTCTTTCCATTGGTCTGCAAATGTTCCTCCTATTGCTCCTGTAAATGCTTTAATAAATCCCATAATAAAACCTCCTATTTTATTTATTTTGCAACAGTATATCATTGTTTTGTTTAAAAGTAAAGAGAAAAAAATCGACCAATCGGTCGAAATTTTTCCCCTTAAGATTCAAACATAATTCCGTCAATTGCATTATTATAAATCCAATTTTTTAGTTTTTCCATATTGTTTGTTTCATAAAATTCTGTTAATAATTCTCCAAATTCTGTTTTTTGATTACCTGAAACTGAAATTATTCCTGCCCCATTTTTTATCATTTCAGCATTTGCAAATAGCATAGCTGTTCTTTTATTTCCATCCCAAAAGGCTTGTGTTCTCATAAGATAGCACATTATTGAAATTGACCTTTCAGTTGCATTTTCTATTTTTTTATATTTTTCAATATTTTTTTCAATTTCATCTTTGCTTGGCAATTCTGGTTTCCAATCTGTTCCGCCAATTCTAACGTCACCATACCTTAATTTCCCAGCATTTTCTATTAGGTTGCTTCCTACCAAGCTATTTATACTACATAAATAATTAAAGTCAAGTTTGCTATTTAATGTATTTAGTATAAACTGCCATGCGTGTTTTAAATTATTTATTGTTACTATTTCGTCTACTCGTAAGTGTGCAATGTTTCCGCCATCATATATTACTTGAGTTTCGGGAAATGTTATATTTATTCCTTCTATATTTGCACTTTTCCATATATAATCTACTATGTTTCTTTTTGCTACAAATACATTTTGCTCAATTGTCATATTATATTTATTTTCCATTCACATCAGCCCCTGTCTTTTACTATTATATAGTATTTTTTAGTAAAAGTAAAGGGTGGGATTTCTCCCACCCACTGTCTGTTAAAACTTTTTATACACGTCGACTTAACAAGCTCTATTAGGATATATAAATTGAAACCAATATGATTTTTTATTGTCTTAAACATATTATACCACAAATTATTATAATTTAAAGTATAATAATTTGTGGTATATTTTTTTAAATTATTTTAGTACATTCCGTCCATTCCTGCTGGCATTCCCTCTCCATGGTCGTGTCCACATGAGCATTTTTCTTCTGGTTTGTCTGTAACTAAACTTTCAGTTGTAAGTATCATTGATGCAATAGATGCAGCATTTTCTAGTGCACTTCTTGTAACCTTTGTTGGGTCTACAATTCCAGCTTTTTTCATGTCAACATATTCTTCTTTACTAGCATCAAATCCAACACCAACTTCGCTTGATTTTACCTTTTCTAATATAACAGCTGGCTCTAATCCAGCATTTCTAGCTATTTGTTTTGCAGGTTCTTCTAATGCTTTTAGCACTATTTGTGCTCCAACTTTTTCACCTTCATCTAATTTGGCTACAACTTTTTCTACTCCTGGAATTATATTAACTAGTGCTGTTCCGCCACCTGCTACAATTCCTTCTTCAACTGCAGCTTTTGTTGCAGACAAAGCATCTTCTATTCTTAATTTTCTTTCTTTCATTTCTATTTCTGTTGCTGCTCCAACTCCAATTACTGCAACTCCACCAGAAATTTTAGCTAAACGTTCTTGTAACCCTTCTTTTTCATATTCACTTGTTGTTTCTTCAAGTTGTGCTTTTAATTGTTTAGCTCTTGTTTCAATTGCATTTTTATCTCCTGAGCCATCAACAATTATTGTGTTTTCTTTTGATACTTTAATTTGTTTTGCTCTACCTAATTGCTCTACTGTTGTATCTTTTAATTCTAGTCCTAAGTCTGAGCTTATTACTTCTCCTCCTGTTAAAATTGCTATATCTTCAAGCATAGCTTTTCTTTTATCTCCAAATCCTGGTGCTTTAACTGCTACTACATTTAGAACTCCTCTTAATTTGTTTAGTATTAATGTTGATAATGCTTCACTTTCAATGTCATCACATATTATTACTAGTTTTCCTGATTGTTGCATTAATGTTTCTAGTAATGGTAATATTTCCTGTATATTGCTTATTTTTTTGTCTGTAATTAAAATGTATGGGCTATCTACTATAGCCTCCATTTTTTCTGTATCTGTTACCATGTATGGTGAAACATAGCCTTTGTCAAATTGCATTCCTTCTACTACATTTAATTCTGTATTTGATGTTTTTGATTCTTCTATTGTTATAACTCCATCATTTGATACTTTTTCCATTGCATCTGCAATTAATTTTCCAACTTCTTCATTGTTTGCAGATATGCTTGCAACTCTTGCAATGTCGTCTTTTCCATTTACAGGTGAGCTTATTTTATGTAGTTCTTTTGTGGCTTCTGTAACTGCTTTGTCTATTCCTCTTTTTACTGCCATTGGGTCTGCTCCTGCTGCTACATTTTTTACGCCTTCTTTTATCATAGCTTGTGCTAAAACTGTTGCTGTTGTTGTTCCATCTCCTGCTACATCATTTGTTTTTGTTGAAACTTCTTTAACAAGTCTTGCTCCCATATTTTCAAACTTGTCGTCTAACTCAATTTCTTTTGCTATTGTTACACCATCATTTGTAATAAGTGGTGCTCCAAAACTTTTATCTAAAACTACATTTCTACCTTTTGGTCCTAATGTAACCTTTACTGTATCTGCTAATTTATTAACACCTTCTACTAAAGACTTTCTAGCGTCTTCACCAAATTTAATAATCTTTGCCATTTTTATCTCCTCCTTAAAATTATTCAACTACAGCAAGTATATCATCTTGCTTAACTATAATATATTCTGTTCCTTCATATTTAACTTCTGTTCCAGAATATTTGCTTACTATTACATTGTCACCTTTTTTTACATTCATTGCTTCTATTTTTCCGTCTACCATTTTTCCTGGTCCAACTTCTATAATTTCTGCTATTTGTGGTTTTTCTTGTGCGTTACTTGCTAATATAATTCCACTTTTGGTTGTTTCTTCGCCTTCTTTCATTTTTATTAATACTCTGTCTGCTAATGGTTTAATCATTTTACATTACCTCCTTTTGATTTTATTAGCACTCTTTCTCTTTGACTGCTAATAATTTATACCCATTTGTAATAAAAGTCAATAGAATTCACAAACTTTTCACATAAACTTCTTGACAAGTTTATTATATGCTTGAAAAACTGACATTAGAACTAAAAAATAATCAAATAAAAATTTTAGAAGTCTCATTTCAATCAAGCGTCGACATATAAAATCTTTATTTGATTATTTTTTAGTTTTATTACTGTTTAACAAGCCTACTAATAATTCCATCAAAGTATGTTTCAACTTCTTTATCTGTAGTATTTTCGTCAATAGGCATTCTAATAAAAACAGCTCTTCTAGGATACTTATTATTATACATAAGAATTAGTTGCCTTTCTTTAAACTTATCAGCATACATATCATCAAAATTTTCTACCATTGGTTTTAATCTAAAAGGCTTTCTTATTTTATTCATAAACTCTACATAGCATGATTTAATAAACCAAATAGTATCTTCTCCCAATGTTTCCTCTAGTGAAAATAGAATTTTTCTGTTTTCATCTGATAAGGTATTATAATTAATCATTATCCATGCATATCCCTTTCCTGCTTGTAAAAATGTTTGCGTTTTTTCTTGCTTCATTAGTTCTAATACATCAGCCCTTTTTACACTCTTTTTTCCTTTTTTAACTATATTTTTTCTATTTGCACTACTCATTGATGTTTCAATATTTTTTTCTAAACAAGCCTTACATGCTTTTTGTAATGGTTTTTCTATTATTGTGTTTATTATCTCCTCTGCTTTTTTATTTTCTAAGAGTTTTTTTCCAACTTTTCCTATTGGTTTGACTTCACTTACTAACATATAATTCTCACCTTTTTTGTTTTATTTTATCGAATTTTGTCGAAATTTTTATATTATTTTACAAAAAGGTAATTTTCATTTACGAAAATTACCTTTTTACGTATTTTTCTTTTTTCGCAAAAAAAAAAATCAACCATTTCTGATTGATTTTCATATCATCTGTTCTATGAAAAGTTCGAACAGATACGTCGTTGGTGCGGATGAGAGGACTCGAACCTCCACGCCGTTGGCACTAGTTCCTAAGACTAGCGCGTCTGCCAGTTCCGCCACATCCGCATATTTACTTGACAACAATTATTGTAGCATATTTAAGCTTTTGCTGTCAAGTACTTATTAATAATTTTATTTTGTAAATTTTAGCAGCAATCCTCCAATCAGCATATATGCATATTTAAATACTTTCTTTTTTCTATAATATTTTGCAGTTTCTTCGATTGTACAATACTTATCTACAAGAGTTAAAATAAATGTTTCTTTATATTTAGGTAATTTAACTGTTAAAGGCCACATATGTTTAATTATCATATCTTTTTCTATGTCATTTAATTCAAATATTTTAGATGCATTTTCATAAGCACACCTTCCATGTGTAAATGCATGTAGCCCTTTTCTATCTCCTTTTTCTCTCCAATTATATAAAAACAAATCATGCAGCATTGCACCTTTAGCAGCTGACTTATAATCTAGCCCCAGCTTTTTACATAGTATATAGCAATAATATGATGCTGTATAGCAGTGGCTAAAACAATTTGTATCATAATGTTGCATAAAATTATTCATCTGCAATACTGTTTCATTTTCAATTAATTCTCTAATAATACTTTGAAATTCAGCATCTTCTTTTGCACTCTTTTCTTTTTGTTTTGTCATGATTTTTACTCCTTTGTTAATAATCTGTATTACTTACATTAGGATAAGTAAATACTTTTCCTTTTTCAGTAAATTGTCCATTTGGTATATGGTCTTTATTCATTGTATCAAGTCCTTTTAGGAAATATTTATATTTATACATAGATGGAATTGAAATTCCCCATCCTTGAATTATAGGGTCATCCCATGTAACATCTACTGCATACCAGTTTCCGTCTATTGCAACATAATTCCATGCATGGTTTTCAGCCTCTCCTTTTGAGTTTGTTCCTGTTCCAATAACTATTACATTATCTATTCCTACTCCATCAAGTAGATATTTAAATGCTTTTGCATATCCCTCACAAACACATTCTTTATTTATAATTGCTCCATATAAATTATGTATATTTGGCTTTGATATTGTTTGTTCATAGCTTAAATTGTCTACTAAGTAATCATGTATTTGTTTAATTTTGTTTTCTGTATTGCCTGATACATTTGATAATATATTATTTTTTTCTTGTTCAATATTTTCTTGAATACTATTTATTTGTTCTGCTGAATTAAATCCTTCAGCTAGATAGTTTTCATTATCTCCATTTGTTATAAATACATTATATGTTTTATTTTTTCCTTTAGTCGTTGTTTGTATATTTAAATACATTTTCTTTGGATCTAAGAAAAATACTTGTGGATTGTCATAAGTAAAAGCTTCTATTGCAGATTGATAATAATTTCCTAGCTCTGTTTGTCCATCTTCTTTTGATAATACTCCACTAAAAGCTGAACCAAATTCTATTGTATTGGTACCACTTTTCATATTATCTATATTGGAGCTTAATCCATCATATATTTTTTTAGAATATTCTTCTAATTGATTATAAAAGTAATTTGTTCTTGATTTAGAACTTTTATAGTCTATATTTGATGAAACTATTGTTTCAACATCATCTATAGGTCTTTCTACAATTTGAGGTGTTGATAAATCTTCCTTTTTTTCTTCAATTTCAACAGCATTCCCAACTGTTTGAAGATCATTTTCAGCTACAAATATTCCTCCTGTTTTTATAACATCTATGCAAAATGCTATAATACATCCAAATGAGCCTATAATCAATATAGATAATATCCAAGTTATAAATCTATTATTCATTTTTTCTCTCTTTCATTTGTTATAACTATACAATTTTATTATAACATATATTTTTTTCAAAAAAAAGATATGAGTATAAATTTGTAAAAATTGAAAATAATACTATAAATTAACAATGTTAGGAGATTTATATGAATTTCAAAGATATTGCTAATCAAATTTTTAAATATCAGCCTGAAAAAAATTATGCATTTTCAATTGGAAATAAAAAGGCTAATACCTCTCTTGATCAAGTAGATAATATGCAAAATAAATTTGAAAATAAATTAAAGTCTCAAAATATATTTAATAGTATAAAAAGCAATAGAGAAACTATTCAAACTATTTATAATACTTTAATTAATAGTGATATTATTTTACGAAATTTTACGCTAAATGCTCGTGGTAAGCAGTTTGATGCTTTTTTGCTTTATATTGATGGAATGATTGATGTGAAAGCTGTTAATGATTTTGTTTTAGAAACTTTAATGCTACGTAATAAAGCTAATACTTTTGAAGGTAATGAAAATAGAATAATTCAAGAATTTGAAAAGAATAATGTTACGATTAGAAAAGTTAAAAGATTTGATTTATCTAATTATATTTATAATTCATTAATACCTGAAAATAGTGTAAAAAAATGTACAACCTTTAAAGAAATAATATCTGGAGTTAATTCTGGCAACTGTGCTTTATTTGTTGACACTATAAATGTTGCTTATGATATTGATGTAAAAGGATTTCAGCAAAGAAGTATTGATTCTCCTAATAATGAAGTTATTATCAAAGGACCTCAAGAATCTTTTGTTGAAAATATTAGAACTAATACTTCTCAACTTAGAAGAATTACTAATAATGAAAATTTGATTATAGAAAATTTAACAGTTGGAAATATTAATCAAACTAAATGTGCTGTGTGTTATATGCATAATATAACTAATAGTGATTTAGTAGCTGAAGTAAAATATAGAATTAATAATCTGTCTGTAGATACTTTGCTTTCTTCAGGTCAGCTTGAGCAATTAATTGAAGATAATAGTCAATTTGGTATACCTCAAATTCTTTCAACAGAAAGACCTGATAAGTGTATTAAGCATTTGATGTTAGGTAGAGTTGTAGTTTTAGTTAATGGTTCACCTTATGGTTTAATAATGCCTGCAACGATAATTGATTATATGGGCTCGCCTGAAGATACCAATATAAAGCCACTGTTTGCAAATTTTCTAAAAGCTTTAAGATTTGCAGCACTTCTTATTACTTTACTTTTACCTGGTGGATATGTTGCTGTAACAAGCTTTCATCAAGAAATTTTACCAACAGAACTGTTATTTTCAATTCTTGCTGCTAGACAATATGTACCTTTCCCTATTATTGTTGAATTATTAGTTATGGAGCTATCTTTTGAATTGATTAGAGAGGCTGGTCTTAGAGTTCCTTCTCCTGTTGGTCCTACTATTGGTATCGTTGGTGCTTTAATTCTTGGTGAAGCTGCAGTTAATGCAAATATTGTAAGTCCTATTCTTATTATAATTGTTGCTATTACTGCTATTTCTTCTTTTGCTGTACCTGACTTTTCTTTTAGCTTCCATTTGAGAATTTATAGGTTTTTCTTTACACTTTTAGGTTTTATTGCTGGTTTTTTAGGGATAGGTTTTGGTATATATATTTATGGATTAATTCTATGTAGTTTAAGATCTTTTGGAGTTCCTTATACTGTTCCTTTTGCTTCTGGCAGTACATCTAAGGGGAATGGATACTTTGTGCCTCCTATTTGGAAGCAGGAATATAGAGCTGATTATTTGTCAACAAAAAAAGACAAAGCTCAAGAAAAAATTAGTATGAAATGGAAATACACAAAATAAATTATTTTTGAAGGAAGGAGTATTTCATGGGGAATAGTAAACTTAGCACTTTTGAAGCAATTGCTGTAGTTTTAACAGTTACATTAACTCATTCAGTTTTGACTCTTCCAAAAGCTATAATGTCACAAACTCGGCTCATCTGTTTTGCTTAACATTGCATATATAAGTATAATTGCCTTTATAATTTGTACTATTATTTATAAACTTTTAGGTAAGTTTCCTCGGCTTAGATATAATTGATATTTCTAAATTTTTAGGTGGAAAATGGCTTCAAAGAATTGCAGGATTAGGTGCTCTTGCTTATATTATTTTTAATGCCTCTGTTCTTTTAAGAATTTTTGCAAATAGTTTAAAAGTAGTATATTATCCTATGACTGACTTGATTTTTATAATAAGTATTTTTGTTATATCTATCCCTATTGCTTGTACTTTAAAGGAAAATAGTGTTTTTAAGGCAAATTTAGCTATTGTTCCAATTGTTATGTTTAGTGTAGTTTTTTTATTTATTGCAAATTCTAAATATTTTCATCTTGAAAATGTCTACCCTATTTTTGGCAATGGAATAAATGAAACTTTTGGTACTGGAATAACTAATTTATTTGCTTTTGGTGGTATTGCAACTTTGTATTTTCTACCTCCTATGTTAAAAAATCAAAATCAATTAAAGAAAGTATCTTTAGTTTCTGTAATAATCTCTGCAGTATATTTTCTTTTAACTATTGCGACTATTTTATTTATGTTTAGCCCCACCGCTTTTACAAATGAATTGATGCCTTTATATTCTGCTGTGAGATATATTGAATTTGGTACTTTTTTTGAGAGGCAAGATTCATTATTTTTGCTTATATGGATTTTATCATTTTTTTGTTATTTAGGAATTATGTTTAATATTGGTACAAATGTGTTTAAAAGAGTAGCTAATTTAAAAAGTGATAAGCTTATTAGTTTTCCTTTTGCTTTATTGGCTCTAGGTTGCAGTTTATTACCAAAAAATGAATCTGTAACAAATTTTTTGGAGGGAACTGTTTATAGATATATTTTTTTGATATTTCCTATTGGGGTTTATTTTATTATTCTATTGCTGGCCATTTTAAAAAAAAAACGCTAAAGTAAAGGAGTGATTATTTGCAAAAAGTAACTAAAACAATACTAGTATTAATACTGTTATTTATTATTTTATATGCCTTTTCAAATTCTTATTCTTATGATAGCATAGATAATTTAGCTTATGTTGTTGCTATGGGAATTGATTCAACAGAAAATGACAAGATTAAAGTAAGCTTTCAATTTACAGATACTTCAGCTTTTTCTAGTGAAGGTAGTTCTGGTAATAATAGTACCATAATAAATACGGTAGAAGCAAAATCGATAGAATCAGCAACTAATTTATTGAATTCATATATTGGTAAAAATGTTAATCTGGCGCACTGCAAAGTTATTGTTTTTTCTGAAGAAGTTGCAAAAGCAGGGCTTTCTGATTATATATATAGTCTAATTAACGACTCGCAAATTCGTCCTACGTCTAATATTGTAATAAGCAGATGTGATGCGAAATATTATATGGAAAATTCTATATCAAAATATGAAAAAATACTTACAAAGTATTATGATGTTTTTCCTAATTCAGCTGATTATACAGGTTATATCTCTGACGTAACTCTTGGTAAATTTTTCAATCAGATGCAAGATAAGTCTAGTAATCCTATTGCTATTTTAGGTGGTATAAATACTACGACCTCTGATGTTGCAAGTGGTGATACAACTGATGCAAATATTTTAGCTAATCAGTCCACTATTGTTGGTGAAAGGGGCACAGAAAATATTGGACTTGCAGTTTTTAGTGAAGATCATTTAATTGGTGAGTTAACTGCTTTAGAAGCTTTATGTCATTCCATTATCGCAAATGAAGCAGATTCGTTTTTAATTTCTATACCTAGTCCTAAGGATGATAAAACATCTATTGATCTTTCTATTAATCAATATAAAAAGACAAATATAGATGTTGATGTTTCTACAGGCTCACCTTATATAACTATTGACTTATACCTTTTTGCTAAAGTATTGTCTGTTGATACTAATACAGATTATTTAAATGATGATTATTTAAACTCAATAAGAGATGCTAGCAATACTTATCTTTCTTCAAGAATTACAGAATATTTATATAAGACTTCAAAAGAGTTTAAATCTTGTGTTGATGATTTTGATAAATTTGCTGTAAAAAAGTTTTTAACTAATAAAGATTGGGAAGCTTTTAATTGGAAATCTAGCTATCCTAATGCTTTTTTTAAAGTGAATGTTAATACTAAAGTTAATTCTAGTTTACTTTTAACTGAAAGTTAAAGGAGGGTTTCTTTGTGAATAATGCTGTTATTGATGTTTTTTTTATGATTTTTACTCTTGCTCTTTTGTGTAAAGTTATTGCATACGGATTGTATGAAATTAAAAGTGAAAATAATTTTTTTGGCGGAGTATGTACAATTGTTTTTTCAATTGTATCTGTTGTTTTTAGTAATGTAATGGTTTGGATTAATTAAAAAAGGACCAATGGAGCTGAAATTTTTGTGATGCCTTAGGAACGGAGTGCTGTCTTTTGGGACGGGGCAAAAAAACATCACCTTGCTGTCAATGGGGACGTAGCAATTTGACAACCTGTCTTTGGCGAAGTTCCCTTAATTTAACATATTAGCGCTTGATTGGAATAAGCATTAGAAATTGTTAAGCTAGAAAATGAGGGATGTTCACGTCGAACGAGAGTAGCGAGTAAGGACTAAGTGAAAGAGGCTTGTTTTCTAGTTATACAATTTCTTTGCGAATGAAATGAACAAGCTAATATGTTAAATTAAGGGAACTTCGCCAAAGACAGGTTGTCAAATTGCTACGTCCCCATTGACAGCAGTGTGATGTTTTTTTGCCCCGTCCCAAAAGACAGCACTCCGTCCCCAAGGCATCACAAAAGTTTCAGCTCCATTGGTCCTTTTTTTCTTGACAGTTTTGTTTAGTTAATATAAAATGTACATATAATTTACTATTAAAGAAATTTTAGGAGGAAACAAATGAAAAACAAACATGAATTAAGTTACAAAGACTTAAAAGTCACATGTAATACAAATGTGTTTGACTTTGAAACAACAAAAGATGTAGAACCAATAATGGCAGGAATTGGACAAGAACGTGGTCTGAAAGCATTAGAATTTGGTATAAATGTAGATGTTTCAGGATATAACCTATATGTAGAAGGTCCAATAGGAGTAGGAAGAACAAGATATACTAAAAGTTATTTAGATAAAATAGCAGCCAAAAAAAGGGTACCACATGACTGGTGTTATATATATAACTTTGATAATCCAAATGAACCAATTGCTGTTGACTTACCTGCTGGCCAAGGTAAAGAATTTAAAGAAAGTATGGATGGCTTTATAAAAGAAATAAAAAAAGACATAAGGAAAACCTTTAATGCTGAAGATTTTGAGAAAGAAAAATCTCTTATAAAACAAGAGTTTGAAGAAAAAAGAACTGTTTTAATGGACAATTTAGCTAAGGAATGTTTAGATTATGGATTTCAAGTAAAATCTGCTCAAAATGGTATATATATGATGCCTGTTGTTAATGGTAAAGCTATTCAAGAGGAAGAATTTGATAAATTAGATGAAAAGTTAAAACAAGAATACGAGGAAAAATCAGTTATTGTTCAAGATAAAATAATGAGTGTTATTACCCAAGTTAAACAAATTGAGCGTCTTTCAGATAAAAAAATTGAAGAATGGCAATCAAATGTTGCACTACTTACAGTAAATGTTCATATTAATTATATCAAATCAAAATATAAAAGAAATAAAAAAATCAATAAATTTTTAAATGATGTTAAAGCAGATGTTTTAAAAAATATTCCTAGGTTTTTGGAAGATGATGATTCTAAAAATCACAATCCTGCACAACCATCAACAAAAGCACCTGACCCATGTTTAAATTATAGAGTTAATTTATTTGTCGACAATAGTACCCTTGAAGGTGCTCCTGTTATAATGGATACAAACTATGCTTATTACAATATTTTTGGTAAATTAGAATATGAAAACTACTATGGTTCTTTGAAAACAGATCACACTATGTTAAAAGCAGGTTTATTGCAACGTGCAAATGGTGGTTATATAGTATTTCAAGCAAGAGATTTATTAGCAAATGGTATTTGTTATGAAGCATTAAAAAAAGCTATTCGTATTAGACGAGTTGGCATAGAGAATACTACAGACCAGCGTTCTTCTATGGTTATGGTATCTTTAAAACCCGAGCCTATACATCTTGATGTAAAAGTAATTTTAATTGGTGACGAAGGTATTTATCATTCACTTTTAATGATGGATCCAGACTTTAGAAAATTGTTTAAAATAAAAGTTGAATTTGAAGATACTGCCCCACTTAACCCCGAAAATGTTAATAAATTAGCTAGAATTGCTCATAGTTTCTGTGAAGTTGAAGAATTACCTCATCTTGATAAAAATGCTATGGCTAAAATTGTAGAATATGCTTCTCGTCTTGCTGGAGATAATAGCAAAATTTCTACAAAATTTAATGATATTACGCAAGTTATTGGTGAAGCTGCTACATGGGCAAAATTAGATAGAAATAAAATTGTTACAGAGGATTACATTACAAAAGCTTTGTCTCTTGGAGTTGAAAGAGTAAAAAAATATGATGAAAAATATGTAGAAATGATAAAAGATAATTCACTATTAATCAGCACATCTGGTTCAAAAGTTGGTGAATTAAATGGACTAACAGTAATGACAATTGGAGATTATATGTTTGGAAAACCTGCAAAAATTACTGTAAATACTTATACAGGAAAAACAGGAATTGTAAATATAGAAAGAGAAGTTGAAATGTCAGGCTCATCACACTCAAAAGGTGTACTTATTCTTACTGGTTATCTTGGTGAGATGTTTGCTCAGTCTATGCCTCTTTGTTTAACTGCAAGTATATGTTTTGAACAGTTGTACAATGGTGTAGATGGTGATAGTGCCTCAAGTACAGAACTATATGGATTACTTTCAAGCCTTTCTGAAATACCAATACATCAATCTATTGCTGTTACAGGTTCTGTAAATCAAAAAGGACAGATTCAGCCAATTGGTGGAGTTAATGAAAAGATTGAAGGATTTTTCCAAATTTGCAAAATGCGTGGTTTAGATGGTTCTCACGGTGTTATGATTCCAGTACAAAATGTTAAGAATTTACAGCTTTCTGATGAAGTTGTTGAAGCTGTTAAAAATAAAAAATTTCATATTTATTCTATTTCTACTATTGAAGAAGGAATTGAAGTTTTAACTGGTGTTCCTGCTGGTAAGAAAGATAGCTCAGGAAAATTCCCTGCTGGAACTGTTAATTATTTAGTTGCTCAGAAGCTAAAAAAATATGCTGAAATAAGCAAAGATATGAGGTAATTATCTAATTTAATAAATGAACGTGTCAATGGGGACGGGCTTAAATGACACACATTTTTAATGTGTGTCATTTAAGCCCGTCCCCATTGACACGTTCACCCTTTTTATTTCTTTCTTTTTGCTTTTTCAACCAATCCAACAAATAATGGGGCTGGTCTGTTTGGTCTAGACTTAAGTTCTGGATGGAATTGTCCTGCTATAAAATAAGGATGGTCTTTTATTTCAACTATTTCTACAAGCATTCCATCTGGTGATGTCCCTGAACATTTTAATCCTGCCTTCTCAAGTTCTTCTTTATATTTATTATTATATTCAAATCTGTGTCTATGTCTTTCAGAAATATTTTCTTCTCCGTAAATTTTATATGCAAGCGTATCTTTTTTTATATTACAAGGATATGATCCTAATCTCATTGTTCCTCCCATTTTATCAATGTATTTTTGGTCTTCCATAATATGTATTACTGGATATTCAGTTTTTTCATCAAATTCTGAAGAATTTGCATCTTTATATCCTAATACATTTCTTGCAAATTCTACAACCGCCATTTGCATTCCTAGACAAATTCCTAAAAATGGTATCTTGTTTTCCCTAACATATTTTATGGTTTCAATTTTTCCTTCTACTCCTCTGCCTCCAAATCCTCCTGGAACAACTACTCCTTGTATTCCTTCTAATTTCTCTGCAACATTATCTTTTGTAATAGTTTCTGAATTAATTAATTTTATATCAACATTAACTTTGTTTGCAAATCCTGCGTGTCTTAAGCTTTCCATTACTGAAATATATGAATCTTCTAGTCTAACATATTTTCCAACTATGGCTATTTTAACAGTTTCATTTCCTATGTTTCTTATGTTATTAATCATTTCTTCCCATTTTCCATTATTAGGCACATGTTTTTCTAATCTTAAATAATTACAAACTTCTATTGCTAGCCCTTCTTCTTCCAACATTAATGGTACTGCATATAAATTATCTGCTGTCTTATTTTGTATAACACTAGTTTTTCTAACATTGCAAAACAATGCTAGCTTTTCTCTAATTTCTTCAGGAATGTCTTGCTCTGTTCTACACACTAATATATTTGGTTTTATTCCAAATCCCTGTAGTTCTTTTACAGAGTGTTGTGTTGGTTTTGATTTTATTTCATTTGATCCTGATATATATGGTAGTAATGTAACGTGAACATAAACAACATCTTCTGGATTTTTTTCTAAGCCTACTTGTCTTATTGCTTCAATTATTGAAAGTCCTTCTATATCTCCTACTGTTCCTCCAACTTCTGTTATTACTATATCAATGTCTGTATCTTCAAAGCTATATATTTTTTCTTTAATTTCATTTGTAATATGAGGTATTACTTGTACTGTTTTTCCTAAATAATCCCCTCTTCTTTCTTTTGAAATTACATTTGAATAAACTTTTCCCATTGTTACACTAGAATTTTGTGTTAGGTTTTCGTCTATAAATCTTTCATAGTGTCCTAAATCTAGGTCTGTTTCTGCTCCATCGTCTGTTACAAATACTTCTCCATGTTCATATGGACTCATTGTACCTGGATCAACATTTATATACGGATCAAATTTTTGAATTGTTACTTTGTATCCTCTATTTTTTAGTAGTCTTCCTAATGATGCTGCTGTTATTCCCTTTCCTAAACCTGATACAACTCCTCCTGTTACAAAAATATACTTTGTGTTCATTTTTTCTCCTTTCAATTTAATAAATTATTATAAAAAATTGAAGATATATAGAAATTTTAAAATTCCTAGTCTGGGTCTTGCAACTTCGTTGCAAAGCATAGCTGGGGTCATCCCTATCCGACTTTGAATTTTAAAATTTTATATATCTTCAATTATCATGCTAAATTCTAAATAATATAAAAAAAGATTAAAATCAAAACCGAAAAATGTGGTTTTTTTTTAATCTACATTTAATATAATAACATATAAATAAAATTTTTGCAATATTTTAAGTAAAAAATTCCAAAAATGTATTGACAATACGAAAAAAATTTAGTACAATAGGTTTTGTCAATAAGACGTGGTCGCTTAGCTCAGCTGGGAGAGCATCTGCCTTACAAGCAGGGGGTCACAGGTTCGAGCCCTGTAGCGACCACCACTTTATGGCCCGGTAGTTCAGTTGGTTAGAACGCTAGCCTGTCACGCTAGAGGTCGACGGTTCG
>JAFWKV010000017.1 GCA_017511265.1 Clostridia bacterium
AATGGAAACAGCTACAGGAACGCTTGGAAAATCATCAAATATAAATACTACAAATTATGTAGATAGTTCTGGTAATGGAATAGATTGTCACTTAGAAAAAAATACAGAATATGGTACAGTAACATTACTTGCGGCATCAGCGTATGGTAATGCTACATCAAATGATACTACAAGCACTGGTGCTAATAACACAGGAGTATTCCAAATGAGTAATGGAAAGGTTGAATATGTAGCAAATACATTGCAAGAATCTGAAAGTTCTGCAAAGATATCAAATAGTTATAATAAGGCATTAACAAATGCAGATTCAAGATATGTTGATGAATATAAAAGCACAAGCAAGTATTCAATACCAGGAGATGGGATTCTTGATACAGATGGATGGAGTGCTAGCGCTGCTTTCGTTGAGACTTCCTACCCAGTGTTCCATCGTGGCAATGGAGGATTCTTTGGGTACCACATCCACCTTGGCTATGCGAGCAATTCTGTCGGTTGTCGTGCGGTCGTGGTGTGTGGTGCCGGACTTTAAAAGGCTCGCTGACTTTTCATATTGAATAAATAATAAAAAAGCATTTTAAAAAAGAAATGAGTGATTTATGAGAAAATTCCCATAAAGTCACTCTTTTTTTAAAAAGCTATTGACAAAATATGTAAAATATAATAGAATACTTATAGCACAAAGAAAGTGCAAAAAATACTAAATTTCAAAAAAATTTTTTTAAAATCAACCTAGAAAAGACAGAATAAAATTTGTTTTAAAAGATTTTACTCAAATATTAAATCTAATTTATCGAAATACAAAATAAAAAACTAGAAAGCTGGTTAAAATTCATAAAAAATCCTAATAGATTGGGGGAAAAGGATATGAGTGAAAATGAAGAAGTGAAAAAAGCAAAAGAAGAATATGACAAGGTAATGGCAGATGAGCATGAAAAAATGTTGATAAGACAAAGGGAGAGATATTGGTTAGATTATAATTCTATGAAAAATGCAAGTTACAAAAGTGGAAAAAAAGCTGGAATAGCTGCTCGGAATAAAAGAGCGGAATAAAACAACGGAAATGAAAAAGGAAAAATAGAACGGAGCAAAGGCAAAACAAAAAGAAATTGCAAAAAAAATGTTAGAGCTAAAATTAGATATAGATATAATAATACAATCCACAGGGCTAAGTAAAGAACAAATAGAACAGATAAAAAATGAACAAAATATTGATTTGTAAGAATTATTCTGCTATAATACTATAAAACAAAAAAGGAAAAAATATTATGGATAATCTAATAAGTTCAAGCAAAGTTAATAATAGACGTCACGTATGGAGTGAAAACCACCCATACGTATTAGTCATGTAAAAATTCATAACAGTATAAATAAACCAAAAAAGACTAAAAGAGATGTATGAGTGATAAAAATGTATTATAAAATCACTTATGCATCTCTTTTTTGTATAACTGAAAGGAGAAAAAAATGATAGAAAATAAAAAATACAGGCGAAAAAGTGAGAAGCCATAGTGTAAGAACAATGCAAGCAACTAATAAGCAATAAGTATAAGTATCGTGATAGGCGATTTTTATAAAATCTAAATTAAATAAAAATGAATTAAAAAATAAGGAGGGATAGTTTATGGAACAATATAAATTATTAAAAGATTTAGTAAAATTTAACACTATAAAAGACAAACAAAATCAAGGAATAATCGAATACATAGAAAATTATTTAAAGAAATTAGGCTTTAAAACAGAATATAAAACTAAAAACTTAGTTATGAGCATAGGAGAGAATCCTAAATTAGGGTTTTTAGGGCATACTGATACTGTAGAGTATATAGAGGACTTTAAAAATCCATTTGAACTAACATTAAAGAATGGATATTTATATGGCTTAGGAGTTTGCGATATGAAAGGTGGCATTGCAGCAATGCTAGATGCGGTATCACAAATAGATTTTAATAAAATAAAAAATGGAATAAAACTATATTTTACATATGATGAAGAAATAGGCTTTTCAGGTGTAAATGAGCTGGTAAAAAACGGTAATAGCTTTCCAGAATTTATGATATTTGGAGAGCCAACTAATAATGAAATATTTACAGGACACAAAGGATTAATTGAATATGAAATATATTTTAATGGCATAAAAGCACACTCAAGTAATCCAAGCAAAGGAATAAGTGCAAATATGAATATGGTTAAATTCTTAAGTCAACTAGATAAATTTTATAATGAAAACATAAAAATAGACGAAGAAAACCAATATGAAATTCCATATACAACAATGAATGTTGGAACAATTAATGGAGGAAGTGCAAAAAATTCAGTACCTGCGTTTTGTAAAATAAGTATAGACTTTCGTATAGCAAATAAAAAACACATAAAAATTATAACTAATAAAGTAGAAGAGCTTGCAAAAAAATATAGGGCAGAGGTAAATATTATAGAATTAATAGAACCATTTTATGATGAAATAAGTTTTCTTGGAAAAACTAAAACTACTAATTTTATGACAGAGGCAAGTAAGATTTATGATTCAAAAAGAATTATATTAGGAACAGGGCCTGTTACAGCACATGAGGTAAATGAAAATATTTCTACTAATAGCTATAATAAATTAATTAATCAATACAAAAAATTAATATATCAAATTTGTAGTTAAAAATACAAGTATTAAAATTATATGATTTGTTCAAACTTTGACTCAAAAAAGCTTGAAAACCGAATAGTCCTATGATAAAATAATTTCATCAAAAAAACAAGGAGGATATGAATTATGCCAGATTTAAAAGGGACAAGAACAGAAGCTAATTTAATGGCTGCATTTGCAGGAGAATCACAAGCAAGAAACAAATACACATATTTTGCAAGCAAAGCTAAAAAAGAAGGGTATCAACAAATAGCTGCAATATTTGAAGAAACAGCACAAAATGAAAAAGAACACGCAAAAATATGGTTTAAACTATTAAAAGGTGGAGATGTACCATCAACGGCTGAAAACCTAAAGGAAGCAGCAGATGGAGAAAACTATGAATGGACAGATATGTATGACAAATTTGCTAAAGAAGCAAAAGAAGAAGGTTTTGACCATATAGCATTTTTATTTGAAGAAGTAGGAAAAATAGAAAAAGAACATGAAGAAAGATATTTAAAATTATTAGAAAATGTAAAAGATGGATTAGTATTCAGTAAAGACGGAGATAAAATATGGAAATGTAGAAATTGCGGACATATTGTTATTGGTAAAGAAGCACCAGGTATATGCCCTGTATGCAATCATCCGCAAGCATATTTTGAAGTAAAAGCTGAAAATTATTAAAAGGCCAATGGGGACGGAGAATTTTGGCAGAAAACCTGCCATTTGGGACAGAGACCCCATTAATTCTTAAAATTTATTTACATTTCTCGGCTTGCTACACAATTTACAAAATCTAAAATAGAAGTCAAAACTATACCCGAATACAGGACCTTTTTTGACTTCTATTTAATATTTTGTACAATTGCTCCACGACACATTCGAAATTACAATAAATTTTAAGAATTAATGGGGTCTCTGTCCCAAATGGCAGGTTTTCTGCCAAAATTCTCCGTCCCTATTGGCCTTTTTTTTTATTTTACACCTATACAGCAAAAAAAGAATATGATATAATAAAAGAAATTTTGCTTATAGAAAGTGAGATAAAATGGAGGAAACTGTCGAAAAAATAGAAAAAATAAACAAAAAAAAAATAACTATTTGGAGATTTTTTGCTTATTTTATAATTTATAGTTTTTTAGGATGGATAATAGAAAGTGCATTTGCAATATGTATTATGGGCATATTAGAAAGTAGAAAAAGCTTTTTATTTGGACCAATCTGTGCGATATATGGAGTTGGAGCTGCAGTAATGATAATAATACTGCGATATTTTGATAAAAATAATTATAGATTATTTTTTGCAGGTATGATAGTTGGGTCTACTATAGAATATATGGTTAGCTGGATAGGAGAACTATGGTTGCACATGAGATGGTGGGATTATTCTGGACAAATATTAAATATAAATGGGAGAATAAGCTTAATTTATTCATTAGTTTGGGGAATTTTAGCAATAATTTTAATGAGAATTATAAATCCAAGAATAGATAAATTTATTGATTGGGTATCAAATAAAATTACACCTAAAATTTTTAAAATAATTATTTCAATTATAATAGCACTTTTATTTGTAGATTGGCTTTATTCGGCCGCAGCACAAGAATGGGTGCTTACAAAAGTTAGTATTGAAAAAGACTTAAATATAAAAGACAAAGAAAAGGTTAAGAAAGAATATGATAAAGTTTATAGTAATGAAAATTTGAAAAACTTTGTAGATAAGTATTGGACTGTTGAGCGTATTTTATTTGCATTTCCAAATGTAACAAAAGAAGTTGAAGATGGAAGAAGAGTATATGTAAGAAGACTATATCCAGAAATTCATCCATATTATTTTAGAATAATACCAGAAAAGGAAGGAACAATTTATGATCAATAAAAAAGTCTTACTAGGAATGAGTGGTGGCGTAGACAGTTCAGTTTCTGCAATTTTATTAAAAAAAGCAGGATATGATGTTATAGGAATAACATTACAATTATATGCAGGAAGCTGTTGCAATTTAGAAACAAACTTAGATGCAAAAAATGTATGTAAAACTATTGGAATACCACATATAACTTATGATTTAAGAGATGAATTTAAGTGCAAAGTAATTGATGATTTTATAGAAGAATATTCAAATCAACGTACGCCAAACCCATGCATAGAATGCAATAAATATATTAAATTTGGAGCTATGTTTGAAAAGGCCAAAAAACTTAACTGTGATTATATTGCAACAGGTCATTATGCAAAAATTGAATATTCAGAAAAATATAATCAAAATGTACTAAAAAAATCGAATAATATAGCAAAAGACCAAAGTTATGTTTTATATAGTATGCCAAAAAAAATGCTAAGCAAAGTGATATTTCCTTTGGGAGAATTTAATTCAAAAGAAGAAATAAGAGAAATTGCAAAAAAGTCAAATCTAAAAGTTGCAAACAAACCAGATAGTGAAGATATATGTTTTATACCAGACGGCAATTATAAAAAATTTCTAGAGAATAACTCAAATTTAAAACCAAAAGCAGGAAATATAGTTACAAAAGCAGGTGAAATATTAGGCAAACACAAAGGATTATACAATTATACAATAGGACAAAGGAAGGGCTTAGGAATAGCATACAAAGAACCACTGTTTGTTATAGGATTTAATAAAGAAAAAAATGAATTGATAGTTGGAACTAATAAAGATACATATCAAAAAGAAATGCTTGTTAACAATTTAAATTGGCTAGTTATGGACAAGTTAGATAAAAAAATTAAGGTTAAAGTAAAAACTAGATATTCTACTAAAGAAGCTGATGCAGAAATAGAACAAATAGATAATGAAATGGTAAAAGTAATTTTTGATGAACCTGCCCAAAGGATTACACCTGGACAATCAGCTGTTTTTTATTTAGACGACATAGTTCTTGGAGGCGGAAAAATCATCTGATTTTTATGCATTATCTATTTTTAATTAAATAATATATAGAAAATTTTTATATATTATTTAATATAGAAAAGAAAGGACAAAAAATGAGAGCAGATTTTTCCAGAACTGAATTAATAATAGGAAAAGAAAATGTAAAAAAATTAAACAATGCAAAAGTTGCTATATTTGGAATTGGTGGAGTTGGATCATATGTAGTTGAAGGACTAGTAAGAGCAGGAATAGAAAATTTTATATTAATAGACAAAGATATAGTTGACAAAACTAACATTAATAGGCAAATTATAGCCACTCAAAAAACAATAGGAAAACCAAAAGTAGAAGTTGCAAAACATAGAATATTAGAAATTAATCCAAAAGCAATTATAAACATATATCAAGAATTTTTTATGCCTAAAAGCAAATTAAATTTAGATAACACAATAGATTATATTGTAGACTGTATGGATACAGTTACTTCAAAAATTGAACTAATACAGAGAGCTAACAAACTAAATATACCAATTATTTCAGCATTGGGAGCAGGAAATAAATTAGATCCAACTAAATTTGAAGTTACAGATATATACAAAACAAGTGTATGTCCATTAGCAAAAGTGATGAGAAAAGAATTAAAAAGTAGAGGAATAAAAAAACATAAAGTTGTTTATTCAAAGGAAAAACCAATAAAAAATGATCAAAAAATAATAGGAAGCATTTCTTTTGTTCCATCAGTTGCAGGATTAATTATAGCAGGAGAAGTAGTAAAAGACCTAATAAAAGAAGAGGGGTGAAAGTACAATTGAATACAAAACAAAAAAGAAAAATAAAAGTAAAAACTAAAAAACTAGTGAACTCATTTAAATATGCAATAGCAGGAATAATAACATCTTTCAGAAAAGAAAGAAATATGAAAATACATTTTTTTATTATGCTAATAGTTATAATAGCTGGAATATGGCTAAAAATTAGCCAACTAGAATGGTTCTTATGCATTTTTTGGTTTTCAGTAGTGATTGCAGGAGAATTGTTCAACACTGCAATTGAAACAACTGTAAATATAGCAATGCCATACAGAAATCCAAAGGCAAAAGCAGCTAAAGATATTTCTGCAGGAGCTGTGTTAGTATTAGCAATAGGGGCTGCTACAACCGGTTTTATGATTTTTTTGCCTAAAATTATGAATTACATAGGAAAATAAAGGAGTAATATAATGGAAATAATAAAGAAAAATCTAAAATGGATAATTTTTGGAATATGCATAATAGCTATAATGGGAATATTATATGGAATCTTAAAATATAAAGTATTGCCAATTGATTCGTGGGCTATAGAAAATATTGTAAAAAATGGGAGAACAGATATATTAACCGTTATTTTAAAAGGAGTTACATTTTTTGGAGAGGCAAAATTATTGATACCAATAGGTGTTTTAGGCTCAATTATAGGATTTTTCTTCTTTAAAGATAGAAAACGTACTGTATGTTTTGCAGGAAATTTAATTTTAATTGCAGCTATGAACTGGATAATTAAACATATTGTGCAAAGGCCAAGACCTGATGAGAGTTTAAGGCTTGTTACAGAGGATGGTTATAGTTATCCTTCAGGACATGCTATGGTTACAACAGCTTTTTATGGATTAATATTTTTCTTTGTATATAATAATGTAGAAAATAAATTATTAAGAAATCTAATTTGTATAGGATTAAGTTTATTAATTATTTTAATTGACTTTAGTAGAGTTTATTTAGGGGTTCATTATGTTAGTGATGTACTTTCTGGAACACTAATTTCTATTGCATATTTAATCGTTGCAACTACTTTTGCTAAAAAGTATATGTTTAAAGAAAGTAAACATTAGTAAGCAAAATACACTCAGATAAAACTTGAAGTCCTATTTGAGAAAATTGTTACTATTTAGACTCAACATTTAGGCGGAGATAATTATAATCTAGTCTGAACAGTAACAGAAAATTAGGTAAAATAATCGGATTTGATTGAAAATAGTAAAAAGAAATGATATAATGTTAAACAGTAATAAAAAAGGGGGAAATAAAATGAGCCAAGAAAAGAAAGTAAATATTGACAAAGACGAACTACTAAACAAGGGAAAAGGAGTTTTTTCAGACTTTAAAGATTTTATTTCACAAGGAGATGTTATAGACTTAGCAGTTGGTGTAATTATAGGTGGAGCATTTGGAAAAATAGTAACATCATTAGTAAATGATATTATAATGCCAATAATTGGAACACTAATAGGAGGAGTTGACTTTACAGGATTAAAAGCAAAAATAGGTGAAGCAACAATAACATATGGAGTATTTATTCAAAATGTACTTGACTTTTTAATAGTAGCTTTATGTATTTTCTTCTTTGTAAGAGGAATAGAAAGAATGAAAAAGAGAATGGAAGAAGCATTCAAAAAAGAAGAAGAAGAGGTTGCTGCAGAAGAGGAAGAAAAGAAAGACGAGCAAATTGTACTACTTGAAGAAATTAGAGACTTATTAAAAAATAAATAAAAAATGAAAAAAGGATAATATACAAAATCTTTATATTATCCTTTTTTATTGAAATTTATTTAATTTTATGGTATAAAAAGTTTGGAGGCGATAATATGAATAAAGAATTAAAAATAAAAAAATGTTTTAAATGTGGTGCAGTTATAAAAGTAATAGATGACTGCAATTGCACATGTGGTTTTCAATGCTGTGGTGAAGAAATGAAAACATTAGTACCAAATTCAGTAGATGCAGCAGTAGAAAAACATGTACCAACTTATGAAATTAAAGATGGAAAAATATTTGCAAGAGTAAATCATGTAATGGAAGAAAATCATTATATTGAATGGATTAGTATAGTATTTGATGGTGAAGAAAAAACTACATATTTTAAACCTGGGGACGAACCGGTTGCACATTGCAAATATGTACCAGGTTCTATAATATATGCATATTGTAATACACATGGTCTATGGAAAAAAGAAGTTGACTAATAGCAAAATTGGAAGGATAAAGGATATATGAAAAAAGTATTATTTATCTCAAGTACTGGCGGGCATTTTAATGAACTAACGCAATTATCTCCATTATTTGAAAAATATGATTATCACATAATAACAGAAAAAGATAAAACAAACGCAAATTTAAAACAAAAATATGGTGATAAAATTTCATATTTGCCGTATGGCACACGTAGCAAGCTCTTTAGCTATATTTTTAAATATTTTTATTTATGTTTAAAAACAATTTATTTATATATAAAAATAAGACCTAAATATATTATTACAACTGGAACTCATACTGCAGGACCAATGTGCTATTTAGGAAAGCTTTTTGGAAGTAAAGTTATTTACATTGAAACATTTGCAAATAAAAATACTAAGACAGCTACAGGCAGACTAATTTACCCTATAGCTGATTTATTTATTGTTCAATGGGAAGATATGCTAAAACTATATCCTAAAGCTGTATATGGTGGCTCAATATATTTGTAAAAAGTACTTGATTTTTATAAAAAAATATAGTACAATATATGAGTAACAAAAGTATACCTTATACTTGGCATTAAGATTAAACACCTTATCTTATGCTCAGTTTAAGGAGATAAACAAAATAGGAGGTGTTAATATGACAAAGGAAAGAAAGCAAGAAATCATTAATACATATAAAAGAGACGAAAAAGATACTGGTTCTCCAGAGGTTCAAATAGCTCTTTTAACAGAAAGAATTAATGAATTAACAGAGCACTTAAAAATCCACAAAAAAGACAATCATTCAAGACGTGGACTTTTAAAAATGGTTGGTAAGAGAAGAAATCTATTAAACTACTTATCTAAAAAAGACTTACAAAGATACAGAGACATAGTTGAAAAACTAGGATTAAGAAAATAAACAAATCAAGGATGTTTAGCTATGACCTAAACATCCTATTTTTTATTAGCATTATAATGTCTTAAATATATAAAAATTTTGAATCCAAAACCGGATAGGAAGACCCTAGCTATGTTTTGCAACGAAGTTGCAAGACCCAGGTTTTGAGTGAAAAATTTTCTATATATTTAAGACACATATAATGTAATATTTTAATAGGAGGAAAAAATGTTTAAAGTATACGAAACAGAATTAGCAGGAAGAAAACTAAGTATTGAAACAGGAAAAATAGCAGGATTAGCAAATGGAAGTGTAATGGTAAGATATGGTGATACAGTTGTAATGGTAAATGTAACAGCATCAAAAGAACCAAGAGAAGGAATAAACTTTTTCCCATTATCAGTTGATTACGAAGAAAAATTATATTCAGTAGGAAAAATACCAGGTGGATTCTTAAAAAGAGAAGGAAAGCCAGGAGACAAAGCAATACTTACATCAAGAGCTATAGACAGACCATTAAGACCATTATTTCCAAAGGACTTTAGAAATGACGTTGTAGTAGTAGCAACAGTATTATGTGTAGATCAAGATAATTCACCAGAAGTTGCAGCAATGATTGGAGCATCAGCAGCTCTTTCAATTTCAGATATTCCATTTGGAGGACCAACAGCTGCAGTAAATGTGGGATTAGTTGATGAAGAAATTGTAATAAATCCAACAGAAGCACAAAGAGAAAAAAGTGATTTAACATTAACAGTTGCTGGAACTGAAGAAAAAATAGCAATGATAGAAGCTGGAGCAAATGAAGTATCAAATGAAACTATGTTAAATGCAATAAAAGCAGGACACGAAGAAATTAAAAAAATGTGTAAATTTATATCTCAAATGAAGGAAGAAATAGGAAAGCCAAAATTTGAGTACAAATCATTTGCAATTCCAGAAGAAATAAGTGAATTTCTTGAAAGCTTTAAAGACGAAATGAAAGTTGCTGTTTTTGAAAAAGACAAACAAACAAGAGACAACAATGTAGCAGAATTAACAGAAAAAATAGAAGTAGCATATGCAGAAAAATTTGGAGAAGAAAAGATTGAAGAAAATAAAGCAACAATAGGTGAAGCAGTTGAAAAACTAGAAAAAAAATGTGTTAGAGAAATGATTTTCAATGAGCATAAAAGAGTAGATGGAAGAGCAATAGATGAAATTAGACCATTATCATGTGAAGTAGGTATTTTACCACGTACACATGGAAGTGCAATTTTTACAAGAGGACAAACACAAGTAATGTCAATTGCAACACTTGGAATGATTAGTGAAGAGCAAATACTAGATGGTATAGATACAGAAGAATCAAAAAGATATATGCATCACTATAATTTCCCTGCATATAGCGTAGGAGAAGCAAGAGCCTCAAGAGGACCAGGAAGAAGAGAAATTGGTCATGGAGCTTTAGCAGAAAAAGCATTAGTTCCAGTAATACCATCAAAAGAGGAATTCCCTTATGCAATAAGAGTAGTATCTGAAACACTTTCTTCAAATGGATCTACATCACAAGGAAGTATATGTGGAAGCACTTTAGCGTTAATGGATGCAGGAGTTCCTTTAAAAAGACCAGTTGCAGGAATTTCAACAGGATTAGTATCAAACCCAGATAATCCAGATGACTATGTAATGATTTTAGACATTCAAGGAATAGAAGATTTCTTCGGAGATATGGACTTCAAAGTAGGAGGAACAGAGAAAGGTATTACAGCAATTCAAGTTGATATCAAAGTAGATGGTTTAACATATAAAATAATTGAAGAAGCATTTGAAAGAACTGAAAAGGCAAGAAAATATATTCTAGATGAAATTATGCTTAAAGAAATTGCAAAACCAAGAGATGAGATTTCTAAATATGCGCCACATATAGTTAGCACAAACATAAAAGTAGAGAAAATCAAAGATGTAATTGGAAAAGGTGGAGAAACAATCAACAAAATAATAGATGCTACAGGGGTAAAAATTGACATTGAAGAAGATGGACAAGTTATGATTTATTCAGTAGACAATGACAAAGCACAGGAAGCATTAGATATGGTTGAAGACATTGTTAGAGAAGTTGAAGTTGGTGGAATCTACTTAGGTACAGTTACAAAACTAATGGCCTTTGGAGCATTTGTTGATTTAGGATTTGGAGGTAAAGAAGGACTGCTTCATATTTCTAAAATTTCTAACGAAAGAATTAAAAACATTGAAGATGTACTTCATGTTGGAGATAGAGTAACAGTTAAAGTACTTAACATTGATGAACAAGGAAGAATAAACTTAACTGCAAAAAATTTGAATGAAGAATCAGAGAAAAAAGATGATTAGCATAATCATCTTTTTTCTGCTTTGGGGAACTTTTGGGGACAGGTCCAAAAAGTCTTCGAACTATCATAAACTTTTTGGACCTGTCCCCAAAAGTTCAAAAGTTCCCCATTGACAACATTCAACTCTATTGGTAAAATAAACAAAAAGAGAAAAGGAGGAACTCCGAAATGACAGATATAGAAATAGCAAGAAATACAAAACTAGAAGACATAAAGGTCATAGCAAAAAAGCTAGACATAGCAGAGGAAGACATAGAGCAGTATGGAAAATACAAAGCCAAAATATCTAACAATGTATATGAAAACGTAAAAGAAAAAGAGAACGGAAAATTAGTTTTAGTTACAGCAATGAGTCCAACACCATTAGGAGAAGGTAAAACAACAGTATCAATAGCAATTGCAGATGGATTAGCTAAAATAGGTAAAAAGCCAGTTTTGGCATTAAGAGAACCATCACTAGGACCAGTATTTGGAATCAAAGGTGGAGCAACAGGAGGCGGACAAACTCAAATAGCACCAATGGAAGATATCAATCTTCACTTTACTGGAGATATTCATGCAATTACATCAGCAAATAATCTACTATCAGCTTTAATTGATAATCATATATACAATGGTAATGAATTAGGCTTTGATAAAGTAGTATGGAAAAGATGTGTGGATTTAAATGATAGACAATTAAGAAGGGTAAATACAGGTTTATCAGAAGAAAAAAATGTAGTACCAAGAATGGATGCATTTGATATAAGTGTAGCTTCAGAGATTATGGCAATTTTCTGTCTAGCAACTGATACAAATGATTTAAAAGAAAGATTAGGAAATATAGTTGTAGGATATAATAAAGAAAATAAAGCAATTTATGCAAGAGATTTGAAAGCAGAGGGAAGCTTAACAGTATTATTAAAAGATGCAATAAAACCAAATTTAGTACAAACATTAGCACATACACCATGTATAGTACATGGTGGACCATTTGCAAACATAGCACATGGATGTAACAGTGTTATAGCAACAAAACTTGCTTTAAAGCTTGGAGATTATACAGTAACAGAAGCAGGATTTGGAGCAGATCTTGGAGCAGAGAAATTTTTAGATATAAAATGCAGAAAAACAGGGTTAAAGCCAGATGCAGTTGTAGTAATTGCTACAATTAAAGCACTAAAATACCATGGAGGAACACCAAAAGCTGACATATTGCACGAAAACATGGAAACACTAGAAAAAGGAATGGGAAATCTATATCAACATATAGACAACATTAAAAATAAATTTGGACTAAATGTAATTGTTGCATTAAATAAATATAATACAGACATGCAAAAAGAAATTGACTTTGTAATGAAAAAATTAAATGAAAAAGGCATTCCTGTTAGCTTGTCAGAAGGATGGGCTAAAGGAGGAGATGGTGCTACAGATTTAGCTCAAAAAATAGTAAATGAATGTGAAAAAGAAACAGAGCTTAATTTTATGTATGAACTTGAAGATAGTATTCAAGATAAAATAAAAAGTGTTGCTCAAAAGATTTATGGCGCTGAAGATGTTGACTATTCAGCTGAAGCAATAGAAAGTATTAAAAGAATAGAAAATTTAGGTTATGGTAATTTACCTGTTTGTATTGCAAAAACACAGTATTCTTTCTCAGATGATGCAAAAAATATAGAAGGCATTACACCATACAATATTACAGTAAGAGATGTAGAACTTAAAGCAGGAAGCGGTTTTATTGTAGTTTTATGTGGCAAAATATTTACAATGCCGGGCTTGCCAAAAGTTCCAGCAGCTGAAGGTATAGATATAGATGAAAATGGCAATGTAGTAGGGATATTTTAATTTGTTGACTTTTATTTATAAACGTTCTGACTAATGAACATGAATAAAACTTCTTATTTTTAACATAATAAAAATAGGAGGTTTTTTATGTATAATTTTAGAACAGACTTAGCAGTTGAAAGACATGACATATACAGAAAAGCAAATAAAATAGAAAATAAAATAGATGGAATTGATGTAGAAGAGCAAGCTATAGATGACAAACTAAAAGTAACTAGAGTAAAAGTCACAAACGAAAATGGAGAACAAGCAATAGGAAAGCCAATTGGAAGTTATATAACAGTTGATGTAAAAGACTTAAAAATGGCTGATGAAGAAGACATACAAAAGTCGGCAGAAATATTATCAAAAGAATTAGTACCTTTATTAGATAAGCACATAGACAAACAGGGAGAAATACTAGTTGTAGGACTTGGAAATTTATATGTAACGCCAGATAGTTTAGGACCAAAGGTAATCAATGACATAGATGTAACAAGGCACCTAATAAAATATGTACCTCAATATGTAGAAGAGGGCACAAGAATGGTAAGTGCAGTATCACCTGGAGTACTTGGAACTACAGGAATAGAGACAATGGAAATTTTAAAAGGGATAGTCGAAAATGTACATCCAAAGTTAGTAATAGTAATAGATGCATTAGCATCAAGAAGTATTGAAAGAATTAGTAGTACAATTCAGCTCTCAGATACCGGAATTGTGCCAGGTGCAGGAGTAGGAAACAGTAGAAAAGAAATAAGTCAAAGAACATTAGGCATTCCTGTTATAGCAATGGGCATACCAACAGTTGTAGAAAGTGCAGTTTTGGTAAATGACTGCTTAGATTTATTTATAACCAAATTACAAACGCAAGCCAAGTCAAATGATTACTTAAACAAACTAAAGGAGCAAGATAATTATGAAGAAATTAAAGAAGCATTAGTTCCAAATGATTATAATATGATTGTAACACCAAAAGAAATAGATGATTTAATTGAAAATATGAGTAGTATTGTTGCTAGAGGGATTAATATGAGCTTGTAGTAAGATTTACAAAATTGAAAAAATGTATAATCTTCATTCCTATAGGATAAAGGATTTTATATCTTTTATCCTATTTTTATACTATAGATAAGCTCTGTTTAAATTGTCATAATACTGTTGCAAAAATGTAATGAAATTGAAATATTAAATACAGCCCAATATGGTATAATAAAAAAGGAAAATAGAGAAAAATAGAATCTAGATGACACATTAAAAAACAAAAAGATTGAGCAATTTACATAAATTGACATAAATTTGTAAAAATGGTATAATATAAGTGTATTATACCCAATCAAAGATTGGAGGCATATTATGGAAGTTGAAAAGATAAAAGAGGAAATTGAAAAGGTAATTGAGGAAATTCAAGATTTTACAAAATTTAGTCCAAATGGAGAAGTTGATTCAATAGAATACCTCTATACTGCAAGAGAAGTAGCAAATTGCTATGACCGAATAATGACATCGAATCTAGATGAGAAAACGCTTAAAGAAATAACTTATCTTCGTCATTGCCTGAAACAAAATCCGCAATATCTTAGCTTTCATAAGTAATAATTCTTTATAATTAAGAATTATTAAAAAGAAAAAGACACAGAGGATAAGTAAAATCTTCTGTGTCTTTTATTTAGAATGGGGGTATAATAGATAATGTCAGCATTACCATTTGAAACAATAGAAAAAATGAGAGATAATTTATTAATAGAAATGCAAAACATATATAAAAATCAGCCAGTTTTAGATTCAGAAATAGAAATTGAAATAAATAAAAATTGGAGTTTACCAATAAAAGCCATTGTAAATAATGCTGTAGAACTTTGTACGAGAGATTTAGAAAGTTCATTTAAAAAATTAACAAAAAGCATAAAAGATAATAATGCATATATAGAAGAATGGGAACAACAAAAAACTGAAATAGAAAATAGTAATGCATCAGAACAACTAAAAAGAAAGAAAACCGAACGAATAGATAAAAAAATAAGGGAAATACAAGCAGCTAATGAACAAGAAAAGATAGAAATTATGAAAAAAATACATAGAATATATGCTGACTTTTATGCAAAAACGGGATGGATCAATAACAAATTAAAACATCAAGAGATGGATATGCGATGGGACAATAAAAATACATGTATGAGAAAAGCCTTTTTTTATGAATTAATGGGAGAGTATGAGGGATTTAATATACGATTGGATGAATATGGGAATAAATGTTTTTATACACCAGTTTTATTACCAATTCAAGGTGGACATTTTTTGCCTATATCTTTACATTTTGGTAGTGAACGTAATTATCAAGAATTTATGATAAAAACGGATGCAGAATTAGACAATTATAGAGAAGATTTACCAGAACTTGTATATAGAGCTAAATTAAGATTAAGATATCAAAATAAACAATCAAAATTAAAAAAAGATGACAAAAATATACCTACAGAATTATCAGAACCTATTAGTGGTTCTGATATAGAAAAAATACAGATATTAGTGCTTAAATATTCAGATGCTAAAAATAAATATGATGGAAAAAAAGAAGAATATAATAAAGCAAGCAAAAGATACAAAAAAGAAGCTTGTATTCAAGAAATAAAACAAATACAAGCAGAATTAGATGAAATCGAGAGTGAATTAATAAGACTATGCTCTAGTGATAAACAATTTTTAGAGTGCATTAAAGAAGCACCTACACTTGGATACACAGAGGAAGTAAATAAAAATGGATTAATAAAGGAAATAGGGCATTTGCTAGAAATAAAATCAAAAAAAGACGTTATAGAATTTATAAAAAAGAATCCTAGCAAAACTGAAATGGTAAAAGTTTTATTTGAAGACGATTCAGACGTTGTGAAATTCATCGAATTAGTTCAAGATATACAATCAGCAGAAGATATTGAAAAAAGAAATGAATTAGCTCAAAAGTTAATGTACAGATGTGTAGGAATGGGAACTGAAGGTGAAGACGCATTCTTTCCAACAGAAGACAGCAAAGAATCACAAATTGAACCAATAAAAGAATTTATAGAATCTCAAGGAATAAAAATACCAGAATTGGATCAACAAATTCGAGAAGCATTCGATGAAAAAGAATTATTGAAAAGTGAAGAATGGGACATAGGAACAGAACCACTTACTCCACATAATTTTGCAAAGATACTAAAAAAAGGAATGATTGATCATAATTTGGATTTTGATTCTGCAGATGAAGCTATAGATATTTATTTAAAATTAGATATGTTATATGGGAGAGATGGTGAAAAATCCATCCGAATGATTAAAAATAAAATTGATAATTCATTAGGCAAAGAAGAACCAGCAAATTATGAAGAAAATAAAGAAATATATGATGAATTATATGAAGATGCATTGGAGGGGAGAGTAGCAAAATTTTTTGAAAAACTTCCATTAACATTTTCGCCAGCAGAACTAGCAGAATATTACCAAGAGACAAATGAGTTTGAGAGAGAATGGAACCAGTATAAAGAAAGAGATCAAGACATAAAAGGGATACATAATTAATAATGATGCTGAAATGGTTGAAATCACATAAAATTGCCAAATAGATGTTATATTTATATAACATCTATTTGACTTAATGGATAGTAAAATTATTTTAAATCAACTTGAATTTTTTCTTCCATAATTGCTTGGCAAAGTTCACAGCCGTTTGCAAATTTCCACTCTATTTTCAAAAATCAAAAGAAGTGTATTTATAAACTCATTAATATTTTTATCAGCTAAATGAACATAAATTTTTTGAGGCAAAATATCTAGTAAAGTGTTTAAAGCATAGTCATTTGAAGAAAAAGAAATATCAGATAAATATCTTGCTTTAAACATATTTTTTTTTATATCTATAACATTTTGCTTTTCATCCAATAAAAAAGACTGGTTATTATTATAGACTAAATGAACAACTTTTACAGAAGATATTTCAGAACTTACATATACTTTTAATAATGAAATGAATTCCCAATATTCTCTTTCAACAATATACTGATTTACAGCTTCATCTATTAATTCACTCAAATATTTAATATATTTTTTTAGCCTAAAATTAACAAAACCTTCTAAATTAAGTTGCTTTTTTTCGAGCAAGTATGAATTAAAACAATCTAATAATAATTTATATCTATCATTAAAATGGTATATACTATTTTCAGATAAATTTTCTAAACATATTTTAAAAACAGTATTTCTTTCATGAATATCAAAGTAAAAATAATTTAAAAATATTAATCTTTTTATGAGCCTTTCTTCATAAAAATCAATTACTAAGCAGGAAAGGAGTTCAGATGTAGTAGAAATAAAAGATTCCAAGTCAATACCTGTATAATGAATGATTATATTGTCATAATGTTTGAAAGAATTACATGAAAAACAAATATTTTCTTGCTGGGTATTTTCTAGTAAATTTAGTAGATAATTTATTTTATCTAAATCATTTGTTTTAATGCATATTGATTTCATTTTAGAATCTCCTTTCGTAATTTTATTATCTACTAAAAAGCAATTATTATTCAATTTATTAGATAACTTATATTATGCGAAAAAGAGATTAAATGAAACTTGTCAAGAAGAATCAAATGGAACTGCTGTCAATGTCAATGGGGACGTGTCAATGGGGACGGGCTTAAATGACACACTGATGCCTTGATGATGTTTTTTTGCCCCGTCCCAAAAGACAGCAGCTACATCTTCAAGGCATCAGTGTGTCATTTAAGCCCGTCCCCATTGACATTGACAGCAGTTCCATTTGATTCTTTCAGTTATGAATAAATTCTATAATCAATTTCGGGAAAAACACAATCTTTCTTAGAAATATCCTTTAAAAAGACTTCATCAATTTCATCAGATTTTATTTGATCATACAATTTAGTAAATCTACCAATATGGTCTTTTATACGTTTCTTAGCATAATCTACCATAGTACCATTTGTAATAATAAACAGCCAATCACTGCTTTGTGCAAGAAGTAATTCACGTGCACATTGATTCAATGCTTTTTTCTTTAATCCTTTGGCGTTTGGATATAAATAAGCAAGTTCACACATTTTGTCTCCAGCAGTATGCAAATGTCTATGTACATAGTCATTAGTTTGATTAAGCCATACTTCGCTATATCCATTAGCACCCCAACTTGAACGACATGGTGAAGCAATTTGAATTTCAGGATATTTATCAATATATTCAGAAGGAGTAATTAGTTTAAAATTACAATCGTCATAATAAATCTTTTTAAATAAAGTGTAAATCCAATCTGGACCTTCATACCACCAATGACCGTACAATTCTGCATCATAAGGACATAAAATAATAGGGGGAGTATCCATAAATTTAGACAAACTTTCTATTTGCTCATTTCTGCAATCAAAAAAGTGACCAGATTGCATATTTACAGAGTCTTGAGCCCATTGCAAATCATAATAATCCTTTTCACAATCCTTACCTGTAATTCGATAATATTTTATTCCTGTATGTACTCTATCTCCATTAGGAGCAATATACGGTTTTATATATTCATAATCATCTACATCATATCCAATATCACGATAGAACTCTCTATAATTAAAATCTCCAGGATAGCCATTTATTGAACTCCAAACTTGTCTTGAAGATTCTATGTCACGACCAAATGCTATAACACCTTCTGGTGAAACTATAGGGGCAAATGTGCCATAAACAGGTGTTGGGTCAGCATATAATATTCCATGTGATTCTGTAATAATATATTCTATACCAAATTCTTTTAAATATTTATCAGCTTCTGGAACGTAACCACATTCAGGTAGCCAAATACCACGAGGCTTTTTTCCAAAATATTTTTCATAGGTCTGAACTCCAACTGCTATCTGTGCTTTAACAGTTTTTTCATTCACATATAGAATAGGAAAATATCCATGTGTTGCACCACAGGTTATTATTTCTAAAACACCTAAATCTTGAAACTTTTTAAATTGTTCTATTAAGTTTTTATTATATACATCCTTAAATAAGTGTAAATCATTTGAATATCTATCATAGTAATATTTTGCAAGTTTATTTAATCGCTCATCATACGAAGTTCTTTTTATTTCTTTTTTTGATAATTCAATAAGTCTTCTTAAATATTTTATATATTTTCTTTGCAATAATTTATTGTCAAGCATAGAAAGTAAAGGTGGAGTCATAGACATTGTTATTCTAAAATCAACACCTTCATCAATTAATTTTTGAAATTTAGTAAGCAATGGCATGTAGGTTTCTGATATTGCTTCATATAACCAAGATTCTTCCAAATAATCATCACTTTCAGGATGATGAATAAATGGAAGATGTGCGTGCAATACAAAGCTTACATATCCTTTTTTTTCTTTCATTTATAGTTCTCCTTTGTAATAATCTAAAATACAGTCTTAAAGATATATAGAAATTTTTCCTTTCAAAGACTGGGTCTTGCAACTTCGTTGCAAAACATAGCTAGGGTCTTCCTTCCCGTCTTTGAAGTTCAAAATTTTATATATCTTCAAGACTGAAATTGATTTATTTAAATGTAGAAGAAGTAGGTAAATCTTCTAATGTTTCATCTTCATAAATAGTCTTGTATAAATCATAAATGTTATAGATTTTTCCCATATTTTTAATAAATGATATACTTCTAGTAGAAGTAACATTAGTCTTTACATTCCTGAAGTAAACCTTGTGCTCATCAGTATTAAATAAAATTTTATCATTAGGTGATTCAATATCATTAGAAGAAGAAACATAAATATAATTTGTTTCAATATGACTGACTGAAGGAATAGGGCGTCTACCTAGTTCAACACTATAATCACATTTACTATCATTTACATGAATATACCAACTATTTGCAAAGTCATTAATTTCGACTTCAAAACTATAGTTTAAAGTTTTATTATGTATAATTAAAATTGGTTTGGTTTCTTCAAAGAAATTCTCTCCATAAATTCTTTTATAATTTTCTCTGTCTTCATCTGATATATCCCAATAAACAAATAGATTTTTAGGAGTTTGAGCTAAAAGTTTTACAATAGTTTGATTATATCTATAAGGTAAATCATAATATTCAACAATAGGAACAGCTTTAACTTTTGCAGCTTTTTTCCTTGTTCTTGAAGTTGATGCTTTTTTGGCAACTACTTTAGCTTTACTATTTACGTTTTTTGAAGCAGAGCCTTTAGTACTACTATTTTTTTTAGTTTTAGAAGCAGCTTTTTTGGCTTTTATGGTCTTTGATAATGCTGCTGCTTTTGACACTGCTGTTTTTTTAGTTGTAGTTTTACTTGCTTTTTTGGTAATAGCTTTTGTTTCTTTCTTTTCGATTTTTTCTTCATTTGTTATTTCTTTTGTTTTTCTAGGCATTTTATCCCTCCATTAGTAAAAATAATTTTCCTGCATATATATTATATTAAAATAGAAATAATTTCAATAGTAAAATTAAAATTTCTTATTAAGTTGTTTTTTTTCTGTTTAGCAAATTTAGAATTTGCCATTTCTATTTTATTATGTTACAATTGAATAAGTTTATTAATATTAACTGTGAAAATTGGAGGAGAAACAATGTTTTCAATAAATAAAATCAAAGTATATGCTTTTGTAGGACCATCTGGAACAGGAAAAAGCTATAGAGCACAGATGGTAGCAGGAGAAAAAAATATAGATTTTATAATTGATGATGGACTTTTAGTAAAAGACAATGAAATAATTGCTGGTAATTCTGCAAAAAAAGCACCAACAAAAATCGAGACAGTAAAACACGCATTATTTTTAAGTGATGAAGAAAAAGAAGAAATACACAAAGCAATTAGAAAATATAAACCACAAAGCATACTTATCTTAGGAACATCAGATGGAATGGTAGAAAAAATTGCAAGTAATTTGGGTTTACCTAAAATAATCGAAACAACATATATTCAAGACGTTGCAACAGAACAAGAAATGGAAACAGCAAGAAGAATAAGAGTTACAGAAGGAAAGCATGTAATACCTGTTCCAACTTTTGAATTAAAAAAAGATTTTTCTGGGTATTTACTAGATCCTCTTCAAATATTTAAATCGAAAGGAAAAGGACAAAAACCATACATATCAGAAAAATCTATAATAAGGCCAACATTTAGCTATATGGGAAAATTCACGATATCTGATTCTGTATTTAGGCAAATTTCTGAGCATTTAGCCACAAAATCACCTGCAATTTATCGTATTTTAAAAACAAGAGTAGATAATTACGAAGAAGGTCCAACAATTTATATGGAAGTAATGGTTGTTTATGGATATAACGTAATTGAAGAATTAAAAAAATTTAAGCAAAGAGCTAAAAAAGAAATAGAAAATTTAACGGCAATGAATGTAGTTTCAATGGAAGTTGTAGCAAAAAGTGTATATGTACCAGAAGAGAAATAAAAAGGAGTGAAAGAGATGCCATTTGTAGTAGCAATAGATGGACCAGCAGGAACAGGAAAAGGAACTGTTACAAAAATTATAGCAGATAGACTAAATCTAATTTATATTGATACAGGTGCAATGTATAGAGCAGTTGCATTAAAAGCACTTAAGAACAATATTAAGCCAGAAGAAACAGAAAAAATAGAAGAAATATTGAAAGATATTTCAATAAAATTAAATAGAATAAATGAAAAACAACAAATATTATTAGATGGCATAGATGTTACACAAGAAATAAGAACACCAGAAGTAGATGATGTTGTTGCAAAATTTGCAGCAGTAAAGCAAGTTCGTGAAAAAATGACTCCACTACAAAGAAAAATGAAAAGTGAAGGAAATATAATAATGGAAGGTAGAGATATTGGTACAGTTGTATTTCCTGATGCAGATGTTAAAATATATTTAGATGCAACAGTTGAAGAAAGGGCTAAAAGACGTTATAAACAAAATCTAGAAAATGGTATTAAATGTACGTTTGAAGAAATTTTAACAAGCATAAAAGAAAGACATATTCTTGAAACCACTAGAGAAATTGCTCCGCTAAAACAGGCTGAAGACGCTATTTATGTAGATTCAACAGAACTTTCTATTGAAGAAGTTGTACAAAAAATTATTGCAATTATTGAAGAAAAAATTTAAATTTTACACATTGACTAACAAATATAAAAATTTTTATAGCATTACATTTTCTATTCGAATGTAATGAACAGGAGACGATTAAAAATTTTTATATTTGTTAGTCAATGTATAAAAATAAAAGGAGTTGCTTAAATATGAAAGAATTTTTTACAAAAATAGAAAGAGGCTTTGTAAAAGGAATAATAAGATTTTACACAAAAATACTATATAGAACAAAAATAATAGGCACAGAAAATATTCCGCTGGAAGGACCACTAATTTACTGTGGAAATCATAGAACATACTTAGACCCACAGCTAATTGTAGTTACTGCAAAAAGACATGTACGATTTATGGCAAAAGAAGAATTAGGAAAAAATCCATTATTTGATGTATTAGGAAATGTATTTGATGTAATTAGAGTTAAAAGAGATTCAAAAGATATTATAGCATTAAAAGAAGCCTTAAAAACATTAAAACAAGGAGAAGCTATTGCACTTTTCCCTGAAGGGACAAGAAATGGATTAGAAAAAGGCGAGAAAGTTAAAGAAGGAGCTGCTTTTTTTGCATTAAGAACAGGTGCGAAAGTTATGCCAGTTGGAATTAATGGAGGAGACAAGTTATTTAAAAAAACAATAGTAAAATATGGCAAACCATTAGATTTTAGTGAGTATAAAGGACAAGAAAAAGATAAAGAGGCTTTAGAAAAAGTTACAGAAGAAATTATGAATAACATTCTAGAACTTGCAAAGTAAAAATAGAAACAAAAAAGACATATAATTGTAATAATTATGTAATAATCATATGATAAAATATAATATATAAATTTAGAAAAGAGAGATACAAATGAATATAAAAATTGAAAGTATGATGGAAAGATTTAATTCAATAGATAAAAGAATTCGCAGAATTAAGAATGAACATAGATATGAAGAGTCTCAATTTGAGACAGCTGAATTAAATATGAATAAATGTTTAAATTCTCTAGAACAAATTTTGCAAGAAATAGATACTGAAAGAGAAGAACTTACTAAAAATGAAAAAAGAATTTTTACTGAATTTAGACAAGAATTTCCAAATGTAAGTGATGAGGACATTTATTCTAGTATGGAATATGAAGATGCAAAACAAAGTATAGTAGAGGACAGAAATTTATGTGACAAATTAGAAAATCAAATTCACGAATACATTAGTAAATATGCTGATGAAATAGAAAAAATAAAACAAGATGAAACTGAATTTAAAGAAAAACAGGAAAATTTAAAAAATGAGATAAAATTAAAAATACTTAACTCTTATGAAAAATATGGTGATGAGCTAGGGATTATTAGAAGCGTTGTTAAAGTAAATAATAAAGTAGTAGAAAATATTTTTGATGCTGGAACAAAGGCAGAATTTGAGCTATCAAAAGAATTGAAAGTACCATATAATTTTTATGAAGATGATAGTATTTATAGTGTTACACAAAAAGGTATGATATTTGAAGGTGGAAATTCTTTCAAAATAGCAGAAAAATGTACTTTATTAAGAGAAAAAGATGCAATTGCAAAAAGAAAGAAAAGAATGAGTCAATTAAAGCAGTTACTAGAAGAAAATGAAGAAGTATTTAATAAAGATGGAAAAATTATTGTTAAAGGTCTTGAAATACCTATAACTCAAAAAGAATTAATTGATATAGAATTATTACCTGAAAAATTTGGCTGGAAACCATTAGAACCAGAAATAGAAAATACTTCAAAAATAGATGACTCAAACAATAAAAGTGAAGAACAAGAAGACAATACAGACAACACGAAAGGTTCATCATTTTATATGATTGAATATAAACCAAAAAAAAGTAGTAAATTAAAAAACTTCTTAAAAAGAATTTTTGGATAAATAAATTGATTTTATTTATGGAGATAGTTAAAATGGAGCATTGGAGTATAGAAGAATATAAAGAGTACACAGATAGAACTGTAAAAAAGAGTAAATATAGAGCACAAAAAACATCTATAGATGGACATGTTTTTGACAGTAAAAAAGAGGCAGAGTATTATTGTGAGTTAAAAAATAGATTACGTGCAAATGATATTAGTGGCTTTTGTTTACAACCGGTTTTTATTTTAGCTGATGGATTAAAGTATAAACCAGATTTTATAATTTTTAACAATGATAATACGACTGAAGTTATTGATGTTAAGGGTGTAAAAACCAAGGAGTATATTGCTAAAAAGAAAATGTTTGAAGATAAGTATAATTTGAAAATAGTTGAAATTTAAGTATGAGTCATAAGCGTTTCGTTTATGGCTTTTTATTTTTTCATAAATTTAGAATTATTATAATATGTTTATACAAAAGTATGATTCAAAAAAATTTAGCAATAGATACATATATAAATAAAGGAAATCTGCGTAAGCGACCAGCTAACGCATACTGCCACTGTAACAGGCAAAGCCTTAACAGTGGACAGCAAAACGAGCGGAGCGAGTGCGATTGGAGCAAGCTACAGACTAGTTATTTTTGTTCGTAGCTTGCGACACACAAAGATTTCCGTATTTATATATTTATCATAGTGCTAAAAAATTTTGGATTGTAATAATATAAAGGAGGATTAAAGTGAAAAAATTTATGAAAAAAAATAAAAAAGCCATAATAGTTGGGGCAATCTGCTTACTTTTGATATGTTCAATTGTAACATTTTCATTTGGAATGCAGAGTTATTATAAATTAGATTTTTCTACAGGCTTAGTTACTGCAACCACATTAAATGTTAGAAGTGGTCCAGGTGTGCAATACAAGATTGTTGCTACAGTTAATAAAAATGAGTACGTTCGTGTATTTGCTGGAGTAGGTGATTGGTATATAATACAAGTTGAAGGTGATTACATAGGAGCTGTTAGTAAGAAATATATAAAACCTATATATCCAAAAGGTACATCAAATACAGGAAACACAAATAATAATACTGTTACAAATACGTCACAGATGAATGCTGATGAGCAAGAAGTTTTTAATTTAATAAATAACCAACGAACCAATAACGGGTTGTCTGCATTAAAAAATGATAGTGAATTACAAAGGGTAGCAAGAATAAAGGCTCAAGACATGGTAAATAATAACTACTTTTCGCATCAATCACCAACTTACGGATCACCATTTGATATGATGAAAAGCTTTAAAATATCTTATAATACTGCAGGTGAAAACATTGCTGCCAATTCAAGCAATAGTGGAGCTGTAAATGCGTGGATGAATTCATCAGGTCATAGAGCAAATATTCTAAATAGTAGTTTTAATTATACTGGAGTAGGAGTAGTAAGCAGTCCTAAATATGGGAAAATGTATGTACAGATGTTTATAGGTAAATAAATATTTGTACTTGACAGCAGGAATATGTGAGTATAAAATATAATTGAAAAGAGGGATACATATGAAAAAAAGGAAAAGAAGAAATAATTCAAATAGCTTAAAACCTTTTATTATTCTGCTGTTTATAATTATAATAGCCTGTAGCACATGGCTAATAATAAAAAATGGTTCAAAAAGTGATAATACAAACATAGAGAATGAGTCAGAAGTAAAAGAAACAGCAACTCATGAGGAAGAAGAACAGCCAAAAGAAGAAGAGCAAAAAGTTTCAAAATTAAATGATTTAGCTGAAGATGAAGCTTCTTTTGGAAAGCTAGAGGAACCTGTATATAAGATAAATGAAAAAAATATAAAAGTGCCTGTGCTAATTTATCATGGCTTTTCAACACCAATGCTTTCAAATGAAGATGATCCCTACAAGTTAATGTGTTCTACAGATTTATTTGAAGATCAAATAACTACACTTAAAGATGCAGGATATACTTTTATAACATTAGAAGATATGTATAAATATAAAAATGGCAAAATTGGTTTACCTGAAAAAAATATAACTATTACTATGGATGATGGATGGGAAGGAAACTATACAGAAGCATTTGATGTAATAAAAAAATATAATGTACCAGCAACTATTTTTATTGTAGAAGAGTTAGTTGGCACGTCAGGTTACTTTGATTGGGATCAAGCTAAAGAAATGTATGATTCTGGATTAGTAAAAATTCATGTTCATGGTAGAAAACATTCATCTGCAACAGGGTATAATAGCAAAGATAAATTGATAGAAGATTATAACCATACACATTCTATGATTGAGGAAAAGTTGGGGGCAAAAATACAAAAAATTATGGCTTATCCTGCTGGTGATAGTTCGGCAGATACGATTAAATGGTTAAAAGAAGCGGGCTTTGAAGTACAAGTACAAACTAAATATGGTACGGTAAATAAAAGTAATTCTTTGGACTTAACAGGCTTAGGAAGAATTCGTGCAGAGAAAGCTTCAGGTGCATCAATACTAAAAACAATTAACAGTAAGTAGATTTGGGCGATGATTTTGGGGTTCGAGGTGAAAAAGCATCAACTAGGGGAGCATTATTATTGTTAAACATTACGACCTTGTTGTCGCTTTCTTTCATTGAAATGTATTAATGAAAGGAAAGCTCCAGCCGACTACGCTTCGCTCCGCCTACGCGGTCTTCATTTTTTAACAATAATAATGCTCCCCTAGTTGATGCTTTTTCACCCCGACCCCAAAATCATCTTTAATAAAGCAAAGTAATCGTGTTTCCAACTTTACGAATAAAGCCTTCTTCTTTTAAATGGCCAAGCTCACGAGTCATTGCACTTCTGTCTACACTCAAATAATCCGCCAAATCAGTATAAGAAAAAGGAATGGTAATAGTTTTATTTAATCTATTAGAAGAAAGTATGTCAAAATAAGAAAGCAACTTATCTCTAGTATTTCGTTTAGTTAAAAGTTCAATACGTGTATTTAACTCAATTACTTTTTGTAAAACCATATCAGCCATACCCGAGTATAATTCATCATGAAAAGGGCAAGTTTTTTTACATCTATTTAAAACGTTTTCATAAAGAATAAAAAGTATTTCAGAATTTTTTTTAGCTTCGACAAATAATTCATTATTTGTATTTGCTGGATAAAATACTTCACCAAAAATATCATTTTCAGTAAAGTGTCCAATAATTGTTTTATTTCCATTAAAATCATAACGAATCAAGTCAACTTCACCTTTTAGTACAATGCAGAGCTGATTTCTATTTTCTATATATGTTGTGACATTTTCACCTTTAGAAAATTTCTTTATATTGATTCTATCACAATTTGCTTGAATTTTTTGAATGAATTCGCTTTTATTAAAGTTGGTTATCATATATTTTCCTCCGAATATAATATTACAGTTAAATTACAATAATATTACATTTGAATTATACAACCAATCTGTTGCAAATGCAACAGAAAAAAGACATATTATACATATAATTAGTATGTATATTAATGTAAAATGGAGGACACAAATGAAAGTTATAAAAAGAGATGGAAGAGCAGTGGACTTTAAAAGCGAAAAAATTTCTATTGCAATTGAAAAAGCAAATACAGAAGTTAAAGGCAAAGAAAAAGCAACAAAAAAAGAAATAGAAGAAATAATAAAATATATTGAAGATTTAGATAAAAAAAGAATACTTGTTGAGGATATACAAGATATAATTGAACAAAAATTAATGGAAATACAAAAATATAATCTTGCAAAAAAATATATTGTTTATAGATACACAAGAGCATTAGTAAGAAAACAAAATACTACAGATGAATCAATACTAGGATTAATAAAAAAATCGAATAGAACTATATCACAAAAAGGAGATAATCATAATGCTGTTATATCATCAATGCAAAGAGATTTAATTGCCGGAGAAGTTTCAAAAGATTTAACTAGAAGAATTTTACTACCTGAAAAAATAATTAAAGCCCATGATGAAGAAATCTTATATTTTCATGATGCAGAATATTTTTTACAGCCAATAGTTAATTCATGTGTAATAAATCTTAAGGATATGTTAGACAATGGCACTGTAATAAATGGAAAAATGATAGATACGCCAAAAAGCTTTCAAGTTGCATGTACAGTAATGACACAAATTGCATTAGCTGTCGCAAGTAGCCAATATGGAAAACAATATATAGACGTAAGCTGTCTTGGTAAGTATTTAAGAAAAAGTCACGAAAAGTATACCAAACAGCTAGAAAGTAAATATAAAAATAAAATTAGCACAAATATAATAAAAGAAATTGCAATTGATAGAGTAAGGCAGGAATTAAATAATGGAGTACAAACAATTCTAAATCAAATAAATACCTTAATAACAACAAATGGAAAACCTCCATGTACTGTTTTATTATTAGACACACAAGAAGGAGACTTATATAAAGAAGAAAATGCTATGATAACAGAAGAAATAATTCGTCAAATAAACCAAGGAATAAAAAACGAAAAAGGAGAATATGAAAAAGTAGTATTACCTGAATTAATTACAGATACAAAAACAATACATAAAATTTTAGACCATAAATTTGACCAAGGAAAAGTAAGTATTAATTTAGAGCAAATAGCAAAACTTGCAGAAAAAAATGAAGAAAGGTTTTGGACTTTGCTAGATGAAAAATTAGAAATATGCCATGAAGCCTTAATGTATAGACATTATGCATTACTTGGAACACCAGCAGACATTAGTCCGATTCAATGGAGATATGGAGCAATAGCACGACTTGAACAAGGAGAAACAATAGATAAGTTGTTAAAAGATGGAAATTCAACACTTACTTTAGGATATAAGGGAATACAAAAAGCAATAGAGTTATTTACAGGAGAAGAAAGTAACAAAGAAGGTATAGCTTTTGAAAAAAACATTTTAAAAATTTTAAAAGAAAAAATACAAAAATGGAGAAAAGAATCTGGAATTGATTTTATTATATAAATATGATATAATATCATTATTAAGCTTAATAGCTTATATGTAAGTCCTATATTGATAATCAGTATAGGTTAGGCAACCTTGACGAAAGGGGAGAATTATGAGTTTTATTCACTTGCCAGATAGGGAACTTTTCGAGGAAGGAGTACTTCTTACAAGCGAATATAATGAAGATGTACGGTGTGATTTGTTTGGACTACGTAGGTTAAGTGATAATACAGACATTATTCCATGCGTGTATAAAAGTATACTTAGCTATAGAAATGGATTTGCAAGAGTTATAGACTTAGCTGGGAATCTTCGATACGTAAATGAAACGGGAGATTTCCTATTTGACAGAGAACTGCCATTTATTCCAGAACTTTGTGATGACTTTAATGAGGATGGCAAAGCAATTATTGCTTGCCTTGTTGAAGGCTGTTTCATCGTAAAAGGGCATATGAATACTGATGGTGAGATGTTCCTCAAAGGGTATAACGATAGAAATGTAGTCCTCTAGCAACTGTAAACTAACTCATAATATCAGGTAAAAAGGAGACTGTTCTTAATTGAACAGTCTCCTTTTACAAGTATTTTTTTAAAGTTTCAACACTATCTTCTTGCATTGTTACAAAATCACTTAAAAGTTGCTTAACTTCGTCATTTATTTGTCCATCCTGATTTTGATTTATCAATCTTCTTCCTTCAATAATTCCCATATTAGTACCTTGCATTAAAAGCTCAGAAACCTTAGAATTACTTTTGTCAGACATAGTGTTCATCTGAATTCCGTACCAAGTCATCATTTTTTCCATTTTGTTAGGCTCATGAGGCTCTTTATCTCCATACTTTGGATACATTTGCTCAATTCTTTTAGAGATATCACTATATTTGTCATATTCAATATTTAATACATCTCTAAATTGAGGGTCACCTACTTTGGGTGATACATATTCAATCGCATTCATTCCCATAGTCGCACCTTTACTAATTTCATCTAAAACATTAACATTATTTTGTTCCATAAAATTCCTCCTAATTTTTATATTGTTCTTATTATTAACAAATTTTTGAAAAATATTCTTTGAAGTTGTCAATGTGGACGGTTCTAATTGACAACTTGACAAATTTAAATTATAAAATATAATTAATTAAAACGAAACTGCCAATAGTGAGAAAAAAGGTTGTCAAAGGGGACGTAGCAAACTGACAACCTTCAAGGAGGTAAATATGCCAAAAGTTAATTGGACCAAAGAACAAGAACAAGCAATATATGAAAAGGGATCAAATATATTAGTTGCAGCAGCAGCACGGAAGTGGAAAAACTGCTGTATTAGTTGAGCGTATAATAAATAAAATAATAAATGAAAACATAGATATAGACAAATTATTAGTTGTAACATTCACAAATGCAGCAGCTTCTGAAATGAGAGAAAGAGTGTTAGATGCAATTTATAGCAAATTAGAAGAAAATCCAGAAAACGAAAGACTACAAAGGCAAATTACATTAATAAACAAAGCAAGTATCTGTACAATAGACTCATTCTGTTTAGATGTTATAAAAAATAACTTTTATGAAATAGACATTTCACCCAACTTCAGAATAGCAGATACAGCAGAAATAAATCTATTAAAACAAGACGTACTTGAAGAACTATTTGAAAATAAATATGAAAATCAAGACAAAGATTTTACAAAACTAATAACCACATATACAGGTTATAGAGATGATACACCACTAAAAGAACTAATACTTAAAATATATGATTATATCCAAAGTAATCCATTTCCATCAAAATGGCTAAACGAAAAAATTGAAATGTTTAATTTAGAAAAAAGACTTGAAAAAGACTTTGCAACAACAGTATGGGGAGAAAAATTATTACAAGAACTGGGAGAAGAACTAATTGATGATATATTAATGTTGCAAGAAGCAAAGCTTATATTAGCAAGAGAACCAGAATTAGACAAATTCGAAAAAGTAATAGATGATGACATAGATAGTTTACAAATGCTAAAAATAAATTTAGATTCGTGGGACAAATCATATGAAATTGCAAGTAACATAAAATTCAGTAAATGGCCAACAGATAGAAAACTAAATTACCAAGAAAAAGATGATGCTAAATCAATTAGAGACATAGTTAAGAAAAAACTAAAAAAGAAAACAGACAAAATACTTATCTTTAATTCAAAAGAAGCAAATCAAGATATTTATGATATGTATGAAGTACTTAAATTACTCAAAAATCTAATATTGGAATTTGATGGTGTATTTAATAAGGCTAAAAGAGAAAAAAACATATTAGACTTCAACGATATAGAGCACACAGCACTTAAAATACTGCTAAAAGAAAATGAGGACGGAAAACAAGTTCCAAGTGAAGTTGCAAAAATGTATCAAGAAAGATTCTGTGAAATTGCAATAGATGAATATCAGGACAGCAATTTAGTACAAGAATATATACTAACATCAATTCAAAAAAACAATAACATATTTATGGTTGGTGATGTAAAGCAAAGCATATACAGATTTAGACAAGCAAGACCAGAACTATTTTTAGAAAAATATGCTAAGTACAAATTAAAAAACGAAAAGAAGGAAAAAGATAATTTAAAAATAAAATTATTTAAAAACTTTAGAAGTAGAGAAAACATTTTAAACTTTACAAATATAATATTTGAAAATATCATGAGTAATGTATTAGGAGACATAAACTACAACCAAGAAGAATATTTAAACCTTGGTGCAGATTATGAAACTGAAAAAAATGCAAATCTAAAAACAGAAATAAGTATAATTGATGTTTTTGGGGACGGGGCAAAAAAACATCACGAAGAAAATAATGCTGAAGCTATAAGTGAAAGTTTTCAAGAAAACGAAGAAGAAATACAATTAATAGAAAACACTGAAATAGAAGCAAAATTTGTTGCAAATAAAATAAAAAAATTAATAAACAACCATACAAAAGTATATGATGCTAAAAACAAAGAATTTAGAAATATAAAATATAAAGACATTGTAGTATTACTCAGGTCAACTAAAGATATTGCAAACGTATACGAAAAAGAAATCTTAAATTTAAATATGCCAGTGTTTTGTGACACCTCAGCAGAATATTTAGACTCAATAGAAATTCAAACAATAATGTCTGTGCTAAAAATTATAGATAATCCATTAAATGATATTGCATTAATTACGTGCTTGCGTTCACCAATCGGAAATTTTACAGACAATGATTTAGTCCAAATACGACTTTCAGACAAATATGATAATTTTTATAATACAATGTTAAAAGCAAAATTAAATGTTGATAAAAGTCTAAAACAAAAAATAGATAACTTTATAAATAATATCAATACCTGGAGAGAAGAAAAAGAATATTTATCCCTAGATGAACTAATATGGAAAATCTATACAAAAACTGGTTATTACAACTATGTAGGACTTATGCCAAATGGTAATTTAAGACAAGCAAACTTGAAAAAACTATTTGAAAAGGCAAAGCAGTATGAATCAGCAAGCTTTAAAGGTTTGTTCAATTTTATAAACTTTATAGAAAAGTTACAATTAAGTAGTGGAGATTTAGGAGCAGCAAAACTAATAGGAGAAAATGAGGATGTCATAAGAATAATGAGTATACACAAAAGTAAAGGGCTTGAATTTCCTATAGTTTTTCTAGCTGGTACAGGAAAACAATTCAATTTGATGGATTTGAATGATAGCATACTTATGCATCATGAAATGGGATTTGGTGTAAAATACATAGACTATGAAAAACAAATCCAATATGATACCTTATCAAAAGCTGCTTTAAGAGATCAACTTTTACAAGATACTTTGTCAGAAGAAATGAGAATACTTTATGTTGCACAAACAAGAGCAAAAGAAAAATTATATATTACTGCAACAAGCAAAGATGCAGAAAAAGAAATTAACGATTTAAAACAAATTGTAAATATGTATCCAAAAACAGAAGGAAAAATAAATCCTGTTATTATAAAAAAATATAAAAGATTTATTGATTGGATTTTACTTACAAGCATATATGAAAAAGAACAATTTGAAAAATTAGCAACAATTGAAGTTGTACAAGCTAAAGACATACAAACTACAGCTAATGAAGAAAAAGAAAAGATTGATGTTATCAAAATTTTAGAAAATCAGGACGAAAATATAGTTGACTTAAAGAGGGTGAAAGAATTGCTTGAGAGTAATTACAAATATATTTCATCAATAGATATACCAACAAAAACATCTGTTACAAGATTAAAACAAGCAAACCAAGAACCTTTAAATAAAAATACAGATGAAATTAGCTTTGCAAAGCCTGAATTTTTAAGGAAAGATAAAGATGAACATATAACATCTGCACAAAAGGGAACTCTAGTACATTTATGTATGCAGAGATTAGACTACAAAAAGAATTATAGTGTAAATGATGTAAAAGAATTAATACAAGAATTACAAGCCAAACAAATCATAACAGAAAAAGAAGCGAAGTGTATAAATCCTGATAAAATTTATAAATTTACACAATCTTCTATATGGAAAGAAATGCAAGAAGCTAAAGAAGTTCATCAAGAAAAAACTTTTTATATAAATATTCCTGCAAAGAATATTTATGGAGAAAATATAGATGAAGACATTTTGGTACAGGGAATAATTGACTTATATTTTATAGATAAAAATGATAATTTAATTTTAGTTGATTATAAAACTGACTATGTTGAATTTGGCAAGGAAGCTGAACTTGTGAATAAATATTCAGAACAATTAAATTTGTATAGTCAAGCATTAGAAGGAGCTTTGAATAAAAAGGTTTATAAAAAATATATTTATTCAACATATTTAAATAGGGAATTACAATTAACAGATAATAATACTGATTCTAGCAATATGATAAATATATAAATACGAAAATCTTTGTATGTCGCAAGCTACAAACTTAATTATTACTAGTAGGTAGCTTGCTCCAATCGCACTCGCCAAAGGCTCGTTTGATCGCTTACGCAGATTTTCTTTATTTATATATTTACCTATTGCTAATATAATTTTTCAAAACGGTGAATTGTAACAATAAGAGAATGCTGTTAGAAAGTTTTTGCTAAAAAAGAATTGACAATAGTTTTAATCTATGTTACAATTAATAACTGTAATCCGCTTAATCAAGGTAGATAAGAGGTAATTTTAAACCCACCTTAAATTAAGGATTAGCGAGTATACATATAAGGGAGGTGCATTTTAAATGTACGCAATAATCGAAAGCTGTGGAAGACAATACAAAGTAGCAGAAGGAGATGTTGTATTTTTTGAAAAATTAGATGCAGAAGAAGGGAAAAAAGTTAAATTTGATAATGTAATTTTATTCTCAGACGGAAAAAAAGTACAAGTTGGAAATCCTTATGTTAAAGGTATTAAAGTTGAAGGTAAAGTAGTTGCCCATGGTAAAGGCAAAAAAATAATAGTTTACAAAATGAAACCAAAAGCAAACTATAGAAGAAAATATGGTCACAGACAACCATATACAAAAGTTGAAATAACAGCAATAAAGTTACCTACAGCAAAAAAAGCAGAACCAGCAAAAGCTGAAAAAAAGACTGCTGAAAAAAAAGAAGCATAAATTAGAAATTTATTTAAACGGTATAAATAAATAACCGAAAGGAGTGAGAAGAATGGCTCATAAGAAGGGGCAAGGATCAAGTCATAATGGTAGAGAGAGTGAATCAAAAAGACTTGGTGTAAAAAGAGCTGACGGTCAATTTGTTCTTGCAGGAAATATTTTAATTAGACAAAGAGGAACAAGCACACATCCAGGTATTAATGTAGGAAAAGGTAAAGATGATACCTTATTTGCATTAGTTGATGGAATAGTTAAATTTGAAAGAAAAGGTAAAGATAAAAAACAAGTTAGTGTTTATCCTGTTGAAGAAGCTAAAAAAGCCTAAATCATTTGATTTGGGCTTTTTTGCTTATGGGATTAAAGGAGAGAAATATGCCAGTAGAAAAAAATAAAGAATATATAGTTGATATTATAGACAATGGTTTTAAAGGAGAGGGTATAGCAAAAATCGATGATTTTACTATATTTATTAATGGTGCAATAAAAGGTGAAAGAGTAAAAATTCTTATTGTAAAAGTACATACTTCTTATGCATTTGGCAAAATAATTGAATTTATGAAAAAAGCTTCATTTAGAGTAGAAGAGGACTGTGCAACTTATAAAAGATGTGGAGGCTGTAGCTTGAGACATGTAGATTATAAAGAAACTTTAAAAATAAAGCAAAATGCAGTGCAATCATTAATTGATAAAACTTTAAAAGACAAGATAAAAGTTGAAGAAACACTTGGAATGGAAAGACCTTTTTATTATAGAAATAAATTACAATACCCAATTGGTTTAAATAAAACAGGAGATCCTATTATGGGAGTTTATGCAAATAGAACTCATGAAATAATTCCAGTAGAAAAATGTTTAATTCAAAATAATGAAGCTGAAGAAATAGCAAAAGATATTTTTGATTTTATAAAAGAGAATAAAATAACTATATACAATGAAAGCAATGGCAAAGGCCTAATTAGACATATAATTGTGAAAATTGGAGTCAAAACAAATGAAGTAATGTGTGTAGTAGTTATTAATGGTAGTAACTTTCCAAAGCAAAATGAGTTTATTAAAAAGACAACTGAAAAACATAAAAATATTAAATCAATTGTAGCTAATATTAATACTAAAAATACAAATGTAATACTTGGAAATGAAAATATTAATTTATATGGAAATGGATATATACAAGATGTTTTAGGAAAATATACTTTTAATATTTCACCGATGTCATTTTATCAGGTAAATCCAGTGCAAGCAGAAAGATTATATAATATAGCAATTGAAGGAGCTAATATAAATAAGGATAACATTGTTTTTGACCTGTATTGTGGAATTGGGACTATTTCTTTATTTGTGTCTGAATTTGCAAAAAAGGTTTATGGGGTTGAAATTGTAGAAGAAGCGGTAAAAATGGCAAAAGAAAATGCTAAAATTAACAATGTATATAATACTGAATTTCTTGCAGGTGACGTAGAGTTGATTTTAGATGATTTAGTTAATAAGAAAAAAATTAATCCTGATGTTGTAATTGTTGATCCTCCTAGACGAGGATTAGACAATGAAAGTATTAATAATTTACTTAGAGTAAAAACAAAGAGAATTGTATATATTAGCTGTAATCCTGCAACTTTAATACGTGATTTAGCTAAACTAGAGAATTACTATAAAGTAAATTTTATTAAACCTGTTGATATGTTTCCTTACACAAGCCATGTGGAATGCGTTGCGTTGCTATGTTTGAGATAATCGCTAAACCCTGTATATTGTAGATGCTTCGAGAAATTAAACAAGGAATTTTTAGGCATAAAAAATGAAATAGGAGATGGAGAATAAATGAAAAAAACAATCGTAATTGCGTCTAATAATGAACATAAATTAAAAGAATTTAAGGAAATATTAACAGAATACAATATAGTTACCTTAAATGATATTAGTTATTATGATGATATAGAAGAAACAGGAACAACATTTGAAGAAAATGCTCTGATAAAAGCACAAACAATTCATAAGTATTTAAAAAGTAGAGGTTTAGATTATATTGTTATAGCTGATGATAGTGGATTATGTGTAGAATCTTTAAATGGAGCTCCTGGGGTATATAGTGCAAGATATGCAGGAGGGCACGGAGATAATGAAGCAAATAGAAGTAAACTTCAACAAGATTTAATAGGTAAAGAAAGAGATGCATATTTTATATGTACTATTGTTGTAGTTTATACCAATGGAGAGCATAAAACATTTGAAGGTAAAACATTTGGAAAGATTACTGAAGAAGAACTTGGAAAAAAAGACTTCGGATATGATTGTATCTTTTATTCAAATGATTTAAATAAGACATTTGGAGAAGCAACAGAAGAAGAGAAGAATAGTGTATCACACAGAGGAAGAGCTATAAAAGAAATGATAAAATGGTTTTAAATGATATCGGAATAGGTTTTACAAACAAAGAAATAAATGTTGACATAACGAGAAAAATATGGTAATATTATTATTGTAAGGGAGTAATTACCTAAAAATAGGAACAAGGTCAACATTCGACCAAAAGTCTAGCTTTGTTTTAAAAAATGAGACTTACTAATCAAGTATTAGGTAAGTTTCAAAACCAAAATTAAATAAGAAATTAATTAAGACTTACTTAATACAAAATTAAGTAGGTCTTTTTGTATGCTTAAAATTAAGAAACAAAAAGACCAAATGGAAAGGAGGTATAATTAATGCAATTTGTATTAGAACAAACAAGAACAGCTAACACATATGATAAAAAACCTGATACAGCCAACTATGACGTAAATATAAGAAATATATCTTATACAACATTAAGATTACCTAAACGAGAGATTGAGAACATAAAATGGCTATTTTCAGGAGATATAAGCTAAAAGAAAAATACAACACAAATAATATTTTTAATAAAAAATAAACAAGTAAATAATAACACCAAATCTATGATAATATGTTACCGAAATGTTACCAAATTGTAATGAAAAAGAAATATTATACAGCATTATGTATGATATAATAAAAAAGAAATTTACTATGATGAAATGAGGAAAAAATGTTTATTATGACAAAAAGAAAAAGCAGTAAGCTTATATAATAAAATGATTCTTTGCATAGTTATCATACATTGTTAACATAAAACTGAAAAGCAGACTAAAACAAAAAGGAGTAAATTTATGGAAAAGAAATTAGGATTTGGATGTATGCGACTTCCTATGAATGGAGGGGAGGTTGACTATACTGAATTTAATAAAATGATAGATTATTACATGAATCAAGGTTTTAATTATTTTGATACAGCACATGGATATTTAGGAGGAAAAAGCGAAATAGCAATTAGAGAATGTTTAGCTAAAAGATATTCTAGAGAAAGTTACATATTAACGAACAAATTAACTTTACCCTATTTTAAATCACAAGAAGAAATAAAAGATTTTTTTGAAAGACAATTGGAATGGTGTGGAGTAGAATATTTCGATTATTATCTAATGCATGCACAAGATAGAAATACATATCCTCATTTTCAAAATACAAATGCTTATCAAGAGTGCTTAAAACTTAAAAAAGATCGGTAAAATAAAACATTTAGGTATTTCATTTCATGATACTGCAGAAATGTTAGAACAAATATTAACTGAACATCCAGAAGTAGAAATTGTTCAAATACAATTTAATTATGCAGATTATTTATCGGCAAGTGTTCAATCTAAAAAAGTATATGAAGTATGTCGCAAGTTTAATAAACCTATATTGGTAATGGAACCAGTTAAAGGAGGAGGATTAGTAAACCTTCCTAATGAAGCTAAAAAAATGTATGATGAATTAAGTCAAAATGTAAGCTTAGCAAGTTATGCAGTAAGATTTGCAGCTAGTTTTGATGGAATGTATAAAGTTTTATCAGGTATGAGCAATTTCGAACAACTTAAAGATAATGTTGATTATATGAAAGATTTTGTTCCATTAAATGATAAAGAAATGGAAACAGTATTAAAAGTAGGAGAATTATTAAGAAGGATGGGAGGAATACCATGTACTGCTTGTAGGTATTGTGTAGATGGATGTCCTATGAACATATCAATTCCAGATTTATTTTCTTGCTATAATACAAAAGTTCAATTTCAAGATTGGAATGCAGGTTACTACTATAATGTTCATACACAAAATGGACATGGAAAAGCATCAGATTGTATAAAATGTGGTAAATGTGAAAAAATCTGTCCACAACATTTAGAAATTAGAAATTTATTAACAAAAGTATCAGAAACTTTTGAGTAATATTAAAGCATTGTAAGATGAGTTATTATTAATCGATATGGATACATTAAAATATTAAGAAATACAAGAGGTAAGAATATGTTAAATGCATTAATAGTTCAGGGGATTGGAGCAATAGGATATACATTACTTGCTTTAAGCTATTTTAAAAAAGAAAAAAGACAAATATTATTTATGCAAATTATTTCTTATATATTCTTTGTAGTACATTATTATTTATTAAATGGTATTACAGGAGCTATATGTAATTTAATTGGATTATTTGCATTAATAACTATTTATATATTTGAAAAATACAAGTTAAAAAACAAGATACTTGTTTCAACATTTTTTATAGTATTGCTTTTAGCAGTTAATGCACTGACATTCCAAAATATATATTCTATATTTCCTATGGTAGCTTCAGTCATTGTTGTAATATCATTTTTAGAAAATAACGAAAATGATATAAGAGGAATTGGAGTATTAGCAGCAATATGTTGGCTTATATATGCAATAGTATATAAATCATATATTGCGATAATTTTTGAAGTAATAACACTTATAAATGTAGTTATAGCATTTTCTAAGAATTTATCACACAAGAAATAGAAGAAAATAAAGATAGAAAACATAAATTGATAAATTATGACTTATAAAGAGCAAAAAAAGACTGGCAATGATTTTGCTAGTCTTTTTTAGTTAAAATAGTAACTATTTCAGCCATTACAATATTAGTCATTACATCATAATCTAGCTCGTTATGCTTATGATAAACAATTTCGTGGCAAAGATTATCAATTAATCCAATAACAATATGCACTTTCTCATTGATGTTAGTAATACTAAATCCACTTTCAGTAAGTGCAGATGCAATTTTAAAAGTCATATCCATTTCTCGTTTATAGAAAAAATAAGCTACGTCTTTATCAGAATGAGCCATAGCTGTAATTTCTTCATGAGCGGTTTTAGATAATTTGTGATTACTAATATATTTATTTATCATATTTTTTATTATATCAATAAAATTTTCTTTATCAAATTTTACATTAGATATATTAAGCATTGGATAAAAAATATCATCAGCATATTTATCAAGACCACTTAGTAAAATGTCTTTTTTATCTTTAAAATATTGATATATAATTCCTGTTGATACACCAGCTTTTTTGGCAATTTTAGAGGTGTTAGTTTTATAGTATCCATCATTACAAATTAAATCAAAACCTGCTTCAATAATTTTTTCTTTTGTTTCAATAGAACGCTTTTGAATAGGCTCTCTTATTTCAGATTCAGACATATAAGTAACCCTCCGATTTTTTTATTATTAATCAATTATAGCACAATAAAATTCCAAGTCAATAAATATGATAAAGACTTCATATTCTATTGACAATATATAATCAAATATATATAATAAAACAAATGTGACAATTATGTCATATTTAAAAAGGAGGAATTATGGAAAAAATAGTAGAATTAAAAAATGTAAGCAAAGTTTATAAAATAGGAGAAAATGAATTTAAGGCACTAGACAATATAGACTTATCTTTAAATAAAGGAGAAATGATTGTTATTCTTGGCCCATCAGGTGCAGGAAAATCAACATTATTAAATCTGATTGGAGGTATGGATACACCTACAAATGGAAATGTAATTATCGATGGAGAAAATATTTCAAAATATAATGAAAATAAACTTTCAGATTATAGAGCAGAAAATGTAGGGTTTATATTTCAATTTTATAATATTCTTCCTAGTCTAACAGTTAAAGAAAATGTTGATATAGTAAAAGATATTGTAAAAAATCCAATAAGCACAGAAGAAGCATTAAAAGGTGTTGGACTTTTTGAACATGCTAAGAAATTTCCAAACCAACTATCAGGTGGTGAACAACAAAGAGTAAGTATAGCAAGAGCAATAGCAAAAAATCCTAAATTATTATTATGTGATGAACCAACAGGAGCATTAGACAGTAAAACTGGTGTAGAAGTGTTAAAACTATTAAGAAAGCAATGTGATGGTAATAATGGATCTAATACAGTTATAATTGTTACACACAATAATTTAATTGCAGATATTGCAGATACTGTAATAAATGTGAAAAATGGAAAAATAGAAAGTGTTATTACTCACCAAAATCCAAAGAAAATAGAAGAGGTGGAATGGTAAATGTTAAACAAAAAAATACTTCGTGATATATGGAAAAATAAATCACAATTTATAACTATATTTCTTATGGCTTTTTTAGCTGTTTTTGCATTTGCAGGAGTTCACGCTTACATGGATGGAATGAAAGAAAGTAGTGAAATTTATTATAACAATCAAAATTTGCAAGATATATGGTTAACATCAAAGAATTTTAAAACTGATAAATTAGATGAAATAAAGAAAATAGATAATGTGAAAAATGCAGAAAGATTACTTACTATAAATGCAAACGTAAGCGAACCAGAAAGATTTGTTAATCCTGATACAAATAAAAAATTATCAGATTTAGTTATTGAATGCAATTTCATAGAAACAAATGAAATAAATAAAATGTATCTAATTGAAGGAGAAGAATATTCAAAAGAAAAAAGTGGTTTATGGCTTGACTTCTATCTAGCAAAAAAATTGAAAATTAAAGTAGGAGATGAATTAGAACTTTCTATTGAAGGAAACAGCTTTAAGGAAAAAGTGAAAGGTTTAGTAGAAGTGCCAGACCATGTTTATTTTATAAAAGATGATACAGCAATATTTCCAACACATACAGATTATGGCTTTTGTTATCTATCAATAAATGAATTTCCTAATAACGTCCAACCTACATTTCCTTATGCCATTGTAGATGTAAATGATACTTCAAAAGCTCTTGAAACTAAAAACAAAATAAAAGAAACTACAAACGATATTATAACTGCTACATTAAGGGAAGATAATCTTTCTTATGATGGCTATAAAAGAGAAGCAGAAGAAGGAGAAACGTATTCAGGTGTATTTTCAGGATTATTTGTTTTCATAGCAATACTATCAGTTGTAACAACAATGAATAGATTTGTAAAAAAAGAAAGAACTCAAATAGGAACATTAAAAGCACTTGGAATAAAAAGAAGCAAAATAACAAAAATGTATGTCAATTATGGATTTTTTATATCCGTAATTGCGAGTATTTTAGGTATTATATTAGGCAATTTATTAATAGGAAAATTCTTTTTAGAAATGGAAATGGAATACTATGAAATTCCATATTACAATATAACTACAATTCCTTTAGTTTATGGCGTTGCAATTGGAATAATTATAGTAATTACTCTTGTTACATATTTATCTTGCAGAAAAATACTAAAAGAACCTGCAGCAACAGCATTAAGAATTGAAAGACCTAAAGTTAAAGTAAAAGAAAATAGCTTTACAACTAAAAAAGCATTTAATAAACTATCACTATCTACAAAATGGAGCCTACGCGATATAGTTCGTTCTAAAGGTAGAACTTTAATGGCTATTGTAGGAATTGCAGGCTGTACAATGTTGGTTGTTACTGCATTTGGAATGTTAGATTCAATGAAATCTTATGTGTCTTGGGAATTTGAAACAATTAATAATTTTGAATATAAATTAAGTTTATCTACTGATTATACAGAGAAACAATATGATGATATAATATCAAAATATGGAAATGCAACAAGTCAAACAACAGGAGTTGAATTTAAAAGTAATTCTGAAATAATTGTAAAACCTTTAACAATAAATGACACTAATAGATTATTACAAGTTACAGACCATAATCGAAATCCATTTACAATGAAAGATGATGGATTATACATAACTGAAAAAATGTCGAAAGTAAACAATTTAAAAATTGGAGATATTGTAGAATGGCACATAATTGGATCAGATAAGTGGTATAAAACAAAAATAGTAGGATTAAACAGAGATCCACAAGCACAGCAGTTTAATTGTACAAAAAACTTCTTTGATACTTTAGAGGAAGAGTATAAAGCAGACAGTGTTTATACAAATGAGAATTTAAGTGGTATAAAAGAAATAGCAGGAGTAAATACAATTCAAACAATAAAAAATTTAGAAGATGGAATGAATAGCATGCTTAATATGATGTATTCCTTAATTGCATTGCTTATTGTTGTATCTGTTATTTTAGCAATTGTAATTATTTATAATCTAGGAATTTTATCATTTTCAGAAAAAGAATATCAATTTGCAACATTAAAGGTTTTAGGCTATAAATATAAACAGATAAAAAAGATATTTATAAAACAGAATATATGGATTGGTATTTTTGCAATAGCAATAGCTTTGCCACTTGGAAACTGTATGACAGATTATATATTTAAAAATGCTATTGGAGATACATACGATTTTGAAGCAATGATAAAACCTATAACATTTATAATATCAAGTATAGGAACATTTGTGGTTGTTTATATTGTTAATCAATTTTTGGCAAGAAAAATCAAAAAAATAGATCTGGTATCAAGTTTGAAAGGAAATGAGTAATATGGATGTTTTTTGGGGATTAGCAATTCCATTCTTAGGCACAACTTTAGGTTCAGCAATGGTTTTCTTTATGAAAAACAAAATTAATAATAAAATAGAAAAACTTTTATTAGGATTTGCTTCAGGAGTTATGATTGCAGCGTCAATATGGTCTTTACTTATGCCTTCAATAGATATGGCAGATGAACAAGGAGTAATTAGCTGGGTACCTGCTACAATAGGATTTTTACTTGGAATATTTTTCTTGCTAATACTAGACAGCATAATTCCACATTTACATTTAAATAGTGATGAACCAGAAGGAGTGAAAGCAAAAATAAAGAAAACAACAATGATGGTGTTAGCAGTAACATTGCACAATATTCCAGAAGGAATGGCTGTTGGAGTTGTTTTTGCAGGTGCTATTTCTGGAAATACAGGAATTACAATAGCAGGAGCCTTTGCTCTAGCGATAGGTATAGCTATTCAAAACTTTCCTGAAGGTGCAATTATTTCAATGCCATTAAAAAGCGAAGGAATGTCAAAATTAAGGGCCTTTTGGTATGGCACTTTATCAGGCATAGTTGAACCAATAGGAGCAATTTTGACTATTGCCTTGACTAATCTTGTTGTTCCAGTTTTACCATATTTTTTATCTTTTGCAGCAGGTGCAATGATTTATGTTGTTGTTGAAGAGCTTATACCTGAATCACAAACAGGAGAACACTCAAATATTGGAACTATTGGTGTAGCAATAGGCTTTGTTATAATGATGGTTTTAGATGTTGCATTTGGATAAATAAAATACAATACATTTTTACATCGAATTCGTTTACATGAAGAATTTTTTGTCATTTTCATAGACAAATACATATATAAGAGAATAAAAAATTTGTATTTTAAAAACTTTTATGATACAATTTCTAATATAAGATGTAAAATTAAGTACAAAAGCAGACATTAAAAATTATCAATGTCTGCTTTTACATTCATATATGTACAACAAAAGCAGAGGAGAAATTTTAAAACTATGAAAAAAACAAGAAAAGTTATATTTATTATATTAGAGATTATATTTGTACTTTTGACTATATATTCGTTATATAACATATATCAATGGTATACAGAAAACAGAAAAACAAGTGAAATCTTACAAAGCATTTCAAATAGCATTACTGTTGATGAAGATAACAAAACAGTTGTGGATTTTGATAGATTAGAAGAAAATAATTCTGATATAATTGCATACATAAAAGTAAATGGAACTGAAATAAATTATCCTGTGGTTAAAGCAGATGATAATGATTATTATTTAAGTCATAGCTTAGACAAGACAGTAAATGGAGCTGGATGGATATTTGCTGATTATAGAAATAAGCTAGATGGAACTGATAAAAACTTAATAATATATGGACATAACCGAAGAGATGGGAGCATGTTTGGCACATTAAAAAATATTTTAAACAAAGAATGGTATGAAGATAAAAATAATCTTAAAATTTCTTTACATACAGAAAATGAAGAATCAACTTATGAGGTATTTTCTGTGTATCAATTAGAAGAAGAAGATTATTATTTACAAACATCTTTTAAGGATAAAGAATTTTTAAGCTTTGTAAATACACTACAAGGAAGAAGTATAAAAAATTTTAATGTAGAAGTATTAGATCATGACTCTATTCTTACTTTGTCTACTTGTGCTAATGATAATAGATACAGAGTCGTATTGCACGCAAAAAAAATATAAAAATATACTGTTATTTGTAGCCAAAAATATAATTTATTGATATAATGTAGATATTAAATAGAGGAGTGAGCATAAAAAAATAAATAATAAAAGGGTGATTAGTAAATGAAAAACATTATAAAACAATTACTTATAAGTCTGATAGCATTTATCTCCTTAGCTGAATGCATAGTACCGCTATCAAGCTATGCTACAGAAAACAACATAGGTACAGATGGACTAATCAGACTAAACATAAAAGGAACAGACAGAACAATAACAAAAACAACAACAATAGAAGAAATAAAAAGCTGGTATACAGGTGAGCATATATTTGAAACACCATCATTATATGGTGGAAAAGCATATAGCTTTTATGTTGGCAACAATTTTGATGACTATTTATACATTGAAACAATTGCAGATGGAACAATATTTAGCTATGGTTCAGTAGACCCTAGTTATAAAACAAATACATATAGCTTTGACGATAATTATCCATATGGAAAACTTACAGTACTTTCTGGATGCTTATTAAGTGATGAAGGTATTATAAAAGGTGGAGTTTATTACAACAAAAATGCTTACTTAAAAGGAAAATTTAGTGACATAAAACAAGCATACAAAGATGCATTTGAAGAAGAATATTGCAAGGCAAATAATATAGAAAAATCAGAAATAGGTACAGAAAAAGACAAAGGCAGACAATCAAAAGCAATGCTAGATTTGTCCAAGCATGCAGTACTAATGTATAACGGGCTGATTAATTATTATGGCAGAACAGAAAGTTTTATGGAAACAGATAAAGATAAGAACGGAACAGATACATTCAAAACTTTTGAAGAATTCTTTGACATAAACAATCAATTGATTGAGAACGGTTCAAATTTATTTTCATATTTAATAAAAAAGGGATATGGCACAAGCTATTACTATTCATTAGGAACAAAAGCAGGTTGTGATTTATATGATAATTCGTATTCAATTTTTAGTCCGTTACAACTAGCCGGGATGGCTAAATTACAAAAAAATGCAGATCTAAGTACAAGAAACAATCCAGTTTGGACGTATAACTATAAAAATAAAGTCTTGTTTGGAATATCTTTCAAAAAAGATTGTTTAAAAAGAGAAGATACTATACAATACACAGATGATGAACTAAATAAATTAAAACAGGCAAGAGGATACTATAAGGATGCAATTGCAGAATTAAATAAAGAAAAAGACATATATAAAATACAGCCAGTATTAACTCCACCAGAAAATATGCAAGCTGGGGAATTAGTGGATTCTAAAAAGAAAGGAATACTAAATTATTTCAATGCAATTCGTTCTGCAGCAGGTTTAGGAACGTTAAAAGGTGTGGAAAAAGGATATGACACAGCACAGCATTTAACAACATTGCTTGCATATAGACTTAGGTATTTAGGACTTGGACCTACTCATTATCCTGAACAGCCAGAAGGAGTAGATAGAGATTACTGGAAAAAAGCAGTTCGGTTGGGAAACATCATGGGGAAATTCATTATCTTATGCCTCAATATCAGTAAATGAAGCAAATATGATGAGACATATAAACAACCTACTAAATGACAATGATGGTAGTCTTGACTTCGGACATAGACGTCATTTATTGCATCCTGGATATGCAGAGTTTGGATATGGAATTACTGAATCTTTTGCAGAAGTTAATTTAAATGGATACCAAGATTATAAGTATATATTTAATGGATGGCCAGCTCCAAATGGAATTACATTTATGGAATCTTTAACTTACAGAAAATTTATTTGGTCTGTAGCTTTCGATAGAAGCAAATACCTAGTTCAAAATTCTTGTACTGCTGAAATTAAATGCTTAAATACAGGTGAAAAATATATTTTTAATGAAGAAGAGGGAGAAGCTGATTCTAATCGAATTTATCAAAATATTGTAGAAGGTGAACAAATAGATTCTTTAATTAATAAAGTGGTTATTCGTGATAATAACATAGAACCTGTTGCAGGATATGCTTATGAAGTAACTATTCATGGACTTAAAAATGTAAGAACAGGAAAAATAGAAGATTATACATATAGAGTTAGATTTGACTATGCAGATGCAGCTTCTTATGGTAATTTACCAACAGGAATAACTATTGAACCTGATGCAAAACTTGAAAAGCTTTCAAATACAAATAATACATATAGTGCAAAAGTAGGAGAAACATATAAATTAAATGCAATATTGGAAGGAATAGATGAAAACGTAATAGAAAGAAAAATCACTTGGGAGTCTTCAAACCCTGAATTAGTTACAGTTAAACAAGATGGAACTATAAAAATAAATAAAGATACCAATGACAAAAGTGCTACCATTACAGTATATCTTGATGCAAATAAAAGCATACAAGAAGAAATAATAATAAAACCCCAAGATGTAACATTGATTTTAGATACTGAAAATTATACATTCACTAGTTTAGATGATACCTTACAACTCTCACCACACCTAAGCAATAATGAAGAAACAACATTTACATATAAATCAAGTAATGAAAATATTTTAAAGGTAGATAAAAATGGAGTAGTAAAACCAACAGCTCCTGGATTTGCTGATGTTTCTATAACAGATACAAAATATAATAAATCTGTTATATGCAGATTTTATGTTGCAACATTAGTAACATTATCAGATGGAAGCAAAGCCTATGTAGGTGATATGAATAGAGATGGAATGTTCAATTCAGTAGATAGTTCATTAATTATAGGTGCTTATAATAGAACTCCAACAGAAGATGAAGCATTAATTGGTGATGTAAGTGGCGATGGATACTTAAATGCTGTTGACAGTAGTATCATTTTGAAATTGTTTAGTGAAGACGTTTTTTCACCAGGAAAATATTTCCCAATAACAAGTGTAAAACTTAGTAAAAATGAATTAACACTACAGCCAAATAAAAGTGAAACTTTAAAAGCAACAATAGAACCCAAAAATACAACAGATAGTCCAAAAATAACATGGAAATCTAGTGATGAAGGCATAGCAAAAGTTGATGAAAATGGAAAAATTACCGCAATAGCAAAAGGATCTACAGAAATAGTTGCAACATCTACAAATGGAAAAGAAGACAAATGCACTGTAACAGTTGCAGAAAACACAGATAAACCACAAACACTAAAAGGCGATGTAAATGGAAACGGAATAGTAGAGTTAACAGATTATTCAATGATTTTAAAACATGTAAAAGGAATAAAATTACTTGAAGGAGAACAATTAAAAAGAGCAGATGTAAACGGTAATGGAACAATTGAACTTACAGACTACTCAATGGTATTAAAACATGTTAAAGGAATAAAATTATTATTTTAATGATGTTAAATATTAGGGGGGAAAATTTATGGAAAAAACGAGAATAAAGAAAATACTATCTACTGTACTAATTTCAATATTTTTATGTAGCAACATGGTTTTTGCAATAAATGAAAACAATAATAACATTGAATTGCCAAATGAAGCACCAGCTGTAAATTTTGAAGAAAATAATAAAATTGATGAAATTGAACAAAAAATAAAAATAGAAGATTTAGAAAAATCGAAGAAAAGTAATCAATACACTGAGAAAAAAATTACTCCCTCAAAATCAAAAAAATTTTTAAAATCTACTACAAAATCTACAGACAAATATGAAGGACATTTAGTTGAAAGCAAAAACGACATATCATCAACTTTTGTCGTAAGAGATGGAAAACATTATTCATATTTGATTGACGAAACTGTTTTGCCAGTAGTTTCTATTTATAGATATTGCTTTGAGACACAAGAAGAAAAAGAAATATATCATAATGAAGAATTAATGGTAAATGATTATTCATATTATATTCATAACAATGTATATTTAAAAGACAAAATGATATATTTTGCAGCCTTTTCAAAGAATGATGATAATCATATACACATAGTAGGCTATAATACACAAACTGAAACAATAAGCTATTCAAACATATTTAATATATCAAAAGATAGCTATGCTGAAAGCTTTTGTATAGATGATAGCGAAAATGCATACATTGTTATTAAAGGACAAACTGAAGGTACATTTAGAATTAATTCATATGATAAAAATGGAACATTAATAAGTAAATTAAATAATGACATATTTGATAGTTTTTATTCTATAAAAATAACAAATTCAAATAATAATATGATTTGGATAAAAGCATATGTTGAAAATGGAGATTATGTTAGCCCTAGAGATATTGCAATGAGAGTAAATAAGGGAGTTTTTATTACAGAAAATTATGATATATTACGCAAGAAGGGAATAGAAATAAAATTTCTAAATGATGAGAAAAATATTGCATATGACAATTATGGAGAAATATTAAAATTCAATTATACTGATACAAGTGTAAGCTTTTCAGTGATAAACTATATTACAATCGATAAACAAAAAACAGTTACTGTTCCTTTCGAAAATACAGTAGAAGATTCATATTTATATGCAGGTGGAGAAAAGGGAACAATACTTAAATATAATTGGGATACATTTAAAATAGAACGATTTATTTCAATTGGAGAAAACAAAGATGTTATAGGAACATTTAAAGATGGAGACAAATTATATATTGAATATATGGATCCTAATACATATGATGTGTATGCTCTTATACTTGATTATGAAGATTTTATGACACCACAGCAGACAATAGAACTAACAAATAATACGACTTTAAACAGAACAAAAGATGATATAAAGAGTAAGTACAATGAGCTTAAAATAGTAAAAGCAAATAATTACAAAAATATTTACTCTGAAGCACCTTCAGTTACTGCACCTTATAAAGCAGGTGTACTTAATGAACAAGCTAAAAATGATACCTTAAATCAAATAAATTATTTTAGATGGCTTGCTGGAGTAAATGAAGTAACTATAAATGAAAAGTACATGGAAAATGCACAGTGCGGAGCAGTTCTTTTGACAACAAGCAAAGAATTAATGCACAATCCTGCTAAGCCAAGTGATATGACAGACGAATTTTATAATAAGGCATTAGGTGCTATATATGCAAAATTAGGAATACCTATGTCAGCAAATATATCTAGATATTCGCCATTAGCTGAATCTATAAAAGGATATGTAGATGATACCAATAATATGGAACCAAATGTAGGACACAGATTAAGCATACTTGACTATCAAGCTACAACTACATCTTTTGGATTTGCAGAAAAAAATGGAACAGTTGAAATGTTTACAGATTGGAGTAAAACACCAGACAATGCATTTTATGCATGGCCATCACCAGGAAACTTTCCAATAGAATCAATTGCAAGTCAAGCAATGTGGTCAATTAGATATGACCAAACGATATGCTTTGTGTCAGATAATGTTGATATAAAATTAAAGGCTAATGGCAAAGAATACTCGTCTGCTAATAATGATTTTGAAGTATTCCACGATGAAGATTATAGTGCATTATATTACAAATTACCAAATGAGTTACTAACTTATTTAACAGATGGAAAAAATACCATTCAAGCAAATAAAAAGGTTGAAGTTGAATTAAGTGGTCTAGCTGACCTTCAAGGAAATGCTTATATAATAAAATATCCAGTTGAATTTATGAGTGTAAAAGAAAAAGCATATCTTAAAGGTGATGTAAATGGGAACGGAATAGTTGAATTAACAGATTATTCAATGATATTAAAACATGTAAAAGGAATAAAATTACTTGAAGGAGAACAGAAACAAAGAGCAGATGTAAACGAAAATGGTAGAATTGAACTAACAGATTACTCAATGGTATTAAAACATGTAAAAGGAATAAAATTATTATTTTAAATGAAGTTGTCAATGGGGACGGTTCTAATTGACAACTCATATGAAGGGATATAAAATGAAAAACATATTAAAACATATTATATCAATACTAATATCAAACATAATACTAATACAAGCATTTATGCCTATAGTAAGTTATGCAGAAGATTCAAAAATTGGGGCTGATGGTTTAATAATGCTAAATATTAAGGGTACAGACAGAACAGTAACTAAAACAACAACAATAGACGAGATAAAAAACTGGTATGCAGGAGAGCATATATTTGAAACACCATCATTATATGGTGGAAAAGCATATAGCTTTTATGTGGGCAGCAATTTTGACGACTATTTATACATCGAAACAATAGCAGATGGAACAATATTTAGTTATGGTTCAGTGGACCCTAGCTATAAAACAAATACATATAGTTTTGGAGATGAATATCCATATACCGAAAGAAATGTTTTATATGGATGCCTTTTGTCAGATGATGGTAAAATAATTGGTGGAGTTTATTATAATAAAAAAGCTTATTTAAATGGTAATACAAACAAAATAAAACAAGCATATAAAGATGCTTTTGAAGAAGAATATTGCAAAGAAAACAAAATAGAAAAATCAGAAATAGGGACAGAAAAAGATACAGGTAGACAACCAGAAATTATTCGTAATTTATCTAAACATGCAATACTTATGTATAATGGATTAATACATTATTACAATCGTGATGAGAGCTTTATGCAAACTGATAGAGATGAAAATGGAGATACATCTTTTACGACATTTGATGAATTTTTTGACATTAATAATCAATTTATTGAATTTAAAACAACAGCCTTTAACTATATTGATGATATGAATTATAATTCAGATTATTATTATGTTTTAGGTGCAAAATCCGATTGCGAAATATATAATTCATATTATATTTTTAACCCATTACAAATGGCAGGAATGGCAAGAATACAAAAAAATACGAACTTAAGTAATAGAAATATTCCAGTATGGACATATAATTATAATGAAAAAAAATTACAAGGTATATCTTTTTGGAAAGATTGTTTTAAAAGGATAGAAAAAGTTGAATTAACGCAAGAACAACAAGAAAGATATAAAAAATTAAGAGAATATTATGCTAAAGGTGAAGAAAAATTAAATAAAGAAGAAGGAATGTATAAAACATTACCTTATTATGATGAGCCAGAAAAAATGGTCGCAGGTGAATTATTACAATCAAAAAAAGAAGGAATTAGAGATTACTTCAATGCAATAAGAGCTGGATGTGGGCTAAAGCCAGTGCAAATAGGAGAACAAGGATTTGACATAGCACAACATATGACTACACTTTTACAATATAGATTTGAAAAGTTTGGAACAGGACTATCACATCATCCAGATAAGCCAGAAGGTGTTAGTCAAGAATACTTTGATATAGCGGTTAGAACTGGTACATCATGGGGAGATTCACTATCGTTTATGGCAAGAACAGCGAATTCAGAAGGGATGAAACAACATATAAATAACATGTTGTTTGATGATAACAAAGATTATCAATATGGACATAGACACCATTTATTAACATCATTTTATTCAGACTTTGGATATGGAATAACTGGATTTTTTGCATCTTTACAATTAAAAGGAGCAAATGGAGATTATGCTCCGTGTGTAGCATGGCCAGCTTGTAATGGGGTTACTATGATGGAATCTTTGGGACAAAGAAATTTCGCTTGGACAATTAAGTTTTATGAACTTTACTATGAAATATTAGACTCGTGCAAAACAGAAATAAAAAATTTAAATACAGGCAAAGTATATACATTTGATAAGGAAGAAGGTGATGTTGATTCTAGGCGCTTATATCAAAATCTTACTTTTGATGATATAACATATTCGTTTGCAAATAAAATATTACTTAAAGAACCTGAAATAAAGCCCATGGCTGGAGAAGTATATGAAGTAACTGTAAAGGGTATAAAAAATGTAAAAACAGGAAATATTGAAGATTACACATACAGAACGGCGTTTGTGTACGGAGACTCAAGCAAAGATATAGAAACACCAAAATCTATAGACATAGAAGTTGATGAAAATTTAGAAAAAACATCAGCTAATACTTATACAGGAAAAGTAGGCAATGAATATAAATTAAATGCAATAATTGACGACTTAAATGCTGTAGACAAAAAAATTACATGGTCATCTTCAAATAGTGAATATGTATCAGTTAATCAATATGGAAAAATAAAAATAAATAAAGAAGGTAAAGATGCTATAATTACCGTTTCACTAGATGCAGATAAAAACATACAAAAAAAGATAAAAATAACACCAGAAGATTTTAAAATAATTATTGACAATGATAAAATAAAGAACAACACTTATACATTTACAAGTCTAAATGAAATATTACAATTGCCTGTATATTTAAGTAATGGGGAAGATACAACATTTACATATAGCTCAAGCAATGAAAAAGCAATAAAGATAAATGAAAATGGAACTGCAACATCTGTAGCAGGAGGATTTGCTAATATAACAGTTACAGATACTAAATCAGGTAAAAGTGTAATATGTGATTGCTATGTACAAGTTCCTGTGATATTAAGTGATGGAAGTAAAGCTTATGTTGGAGATATGAATAGAGATGGAATATTTAATGCATTAGATACTGCTAATATTTTAGATTCTTATAAAAATAATCCGAGTACTGACCAAATATTAGTAGGAGATATAAATGGAGACGGCAATTTGACTTCACTAGATGCATCTAAAGCAATTGACTTATTTAAAGCAGGTATATTTTTACCTGGTAAATATTATCCTATAACAAAGGTAAGCTTAAATAAAACAGAATTAACACTACAGCCAAATAAAAATGAAACCTTAAAAGCAACAATAGAGCCAGAAAATACTACAGATAGTCCAAAACTAACATGGAAATCTGGTGACGAAAGCATAGCAAAAGTTGATGAAACCGGAAAAGTTACCGCAATAGCAAAAGGCTCTACAGAAATAACTGCAACATCTGCAAATGGAAAAGAAGACAAATGCAATATAACAGTTATAGAAAATATAGATAAACCACAAAAACTAAAAGGCGATGTAAATGGAAATGGAATAGTAGAGTTAACAGATTATTCAATGATTTTAAAACATGTAAAAGGAATTAAATTACTTGAAGGAGAGCAAAAAGAAAGAGCAGATGTAAACGAAAATGGTACAATTGAACTAACTGATTACTCAATGGTACTAAAACACGTAAAAGGAATTAAATTATTATTTTAGATAATTATTGGAGAAGAATATGGAAAAAATGAAAATTTTAAAAAATACATTAGCTATTTTATTTGTTTTAACAATAATAATAAATTCAATAAATATACCTAAAACAATGGCATATACAGATCTTTTTATACAAGAAACAAGTGATAGACCCAATATTATAGAAGGGTCAGTTAGACTTAACCCTGAAACAAAAAGAGTTGCAGACTATGCTGGAAAAGATGCCTATTGTACTGGTGATGAAATAAAATTAGATGTATATATCGAGACACCTTATATAAATTTGAACACATTATCAGTAGGTGTAGGACTAAGCACAAATGCATTTGAATTTGTTGGTTATGAATTAGGAGAAGAAATACCAGAGGAATATAAAAATAAATTTTCAAAAAGAACAACTTATAATCAATTTATAGATTATTCCTCTGGAAAAGCTGATTACTCCCCAGATGGAGTTATACTTGAATATGAAGACTCAACAAATCGCATAAATAATTCTGGAGAATTCAAGGTTTTTACAGCAACATTCAAAGTAAAAAAAGCATTTATGGATTTAAAAACATTTAAAGACTATATAAAAAATGTTAAACCATGTACTACATATTCAAATTATAGAAATGATGAAAATAGACAGACTTGCTTTCCAAGAATGCAATTTAATAGTATCTATGACTTTTATGTAATGTCAGAGCCGAATCAAGTTTTAATTTATGATACAACAGCAAAAATGAAAATAAATGAATACAAAAAATTTAGTGTAAAAGTAAACCCAGAAACTGCATATCAAGGAGTTAAATGGAGTTCAAACAATCCAGATGTAGTCAGTGTTAGTGATGATGGAGTAGTCATTGCAAAAAAAGAAGGCAAAGCAACAATAACTGCAAAAGCAACTGCTAAAGAGAGTGTAAAATGCAATTACAATATTACAGTGAATGGTTTGTCTGATAATGTTTTGATTGAAAAAATAACAATTGATAATAAAGAAAAAATAAACAATTTATATCCTGGAAAATATGCAAATGTATTAGCTACTATTTTACCAGAAAATACTAATCAAGACAAAACAATTACATATTCTAGTTCAAATCCAGAAGTAGCTACCATAGATAGTGATGGTACGATAAGAGCAATATATCCGGGAACAACAAAAATAACTGTAAAAACAACAAATGCAAAAACAGACGAATATACAATAACTGTAAAGAATCCAGTTTCAAAAGTTAAGATAAAAAATAAAACAGCAGGAATTTATTTATATGATTATATGGGATATCCATTAGATATTGAAACAGAACCTGAAGGATATGAAGAATTAGTAAAACTTAGCTCATCAAATGAAAACGAAGTTATAGTAGATAATACATATAAAAGTATAAGAGCATTAGATGTAGGAGACGTAAAAATAACAGCTCAAGTAGGAGACGTAAAAGATAGCTTTATGGTAGGAGCATTTACTAAAGAAATGCCGGCAACAAGTGTTAAAATAAATAATAAAATAGAAGAAATGGAATTAAAAGAGGAGATACAACTAGATGTTACGATAGAGCCTAACCCAGAAACTAATCCTGTAAGTAAACTAGCATTTAAAGTTGATGATACATCAATTGCAGATATTAGTACATTTGGAATTTTAAAAGCAAAAAAGGGAGGAAAAGTTAAAGTTACAGCATATTCAGCAACTACAGAGGATTCATTTATAGTAAATATTAATGCCGAAAGTGGTATAGAAGACTTTGAAATAATAGATTTTAATGGCAAAGTAGAAGAATATGCATCATCGTGTTATGCAGTTAAAATAACACCTGAAAATGCTGATGGAAAAAATTTTTGGGAAGCAAGTAGTTCAAATCTGGATATACTTGATGCGTATAAATGGAATGATGATGAAATTGTAATCGATGGTATTTCTCCAGGAGAAGCAGATATAATAATAACTGCAGGAAGCGACTATAAAAAGATAATTCATGTAAAAGTTTTTGAATACGGAAGCCAAGATAATTACTTAAAAGGTGATGTAAATGGCAATGGAATAGTAGAACTAACAGATTATTCAATGATATTAAAACATGTAAAAGGAATAAAATTACTTGAAGGAGAACAAAAAGAAAGAGCAGATGTAAATGGCAATGGCACAATAGAACTAACAGATTACTCAATGGTATTAAAACATGTAAAGGGAATTAAATTATTGAATTAAAGGATAGAAGGAGAAAAATGATAAAAGTAAAAAAGATACTATCTATACTTATGATAATTTCTATATTCATTTCTTTTGTATTACCAATTAATATAGCTAATGCAACATATACAATTAAACAATTGAGAAATATGTACCCTAGTAACATGCAATGGAATGATAAATACAAAGATGGATCATCTGAATGTGCTGGATTTGCATATTTAATTTATGATAGTTATTATGGAATAGGACCTAAAGAATATGGTAATAAAATAACAGATGTAGAACAAGCACAGCCTGGGGATATTGTAAGATACAATGGCCATTCTGTATTTATTTTAACAAGAAATGGCGAGTCAACAACAGTAGTAGAATGTAACTATGATCGTCAAAATCATGTTAGATGGGATCAACCTAAAAATATGAGCGAATATAGAAATAGTTTTGAATATATTTATAAAGCACCATATATTTTAGAAACACCAGCGCCAGTAGTAGGAGTCCCTACAAATGTGACTGTAGATACATCTAAATGGGTGCAAGCCAGTTGGAGTAAACCAAGTAACTGTTATGGATACTTATTGCAAGTTTATAATCAGGAGGGAACTAAAGTCAAAGAAATAAAAATAAATAAAGCAGATACCACAGAACAAGCCATAGCAGGGTTAGAAACAGGTAATTATACACTTAGAGTATATGCTAAGGGATTAGCTGGAGACTATTCTTCAGAATACGGAAGTGCAAAATTTTCATGCAAAAAGGAAGCAACTACATGTACTTTAAAAACAAAAAGTAATGTAATTGAAGTAGGACAAACCTACGAATATGAAGTAGTATTTCCAGAAGGGACTACAGCATATACAACACTTTTTATAGATTCGGAAGGAGATAAAAGTGTTTTAGAGATTGAAAACCAAATGACAGTTAGAGGATTAAAAGAAGGAAATACAAAAGTATTTTTTATGATGAGAAGTAGTAATACAACTAGAACAGAGTCTTTTCAAATAAGTGTAATGAATCCATTAAGATTTAAAGATAACGAAGCAAAAACACTGAAAATAGGAGATAAATATCAATTAGAATTAAAATCAAAATCAGAAATTGCAAATTCTGTTAAGTGGAACAGTTCGAATACAAGTGTAGCAACGGTTGACGAGCATGGTAATATAACAGCCTTAAAGGCAGGGAAAACGACAATAACTGCAAGTCAGAGTATGTGGACTACTGACCATAATGCATCTGGAACAACCCAAGATAAATGTACCATAACAGTAATAGACCCTAATATATATGCGACCAGTATAAGTTTAAACAAAACAGAAATGACATTAGAGAATATTGGAGATACAGATATTTTAAAAGCAACTATTTTACCAGAGAATACTACAAACAAAACAGTAACTTGGACATCAAGTAATACAAATGTAGCAACAGTAGATGAAAACGGTAAAGTAAAAGTAAAAGGAGAAGGTAAGACGAAAATTACTGCAAAAACTTCAAATGGAAAGAGCACATATTGCATGGTTACTGTTCCAAAGCAAATTAAATGTAGTCTAAATTATACAGATTATACTTTTTCAAATTTGAACGAAACGATTCAAATACAAGCAAAATTAACAGATGGGTATAGCTCAACATTTAGTTACAAATCCACAAGGGACAGCATTTTAAAAGTTGATAAAAATGGAAAAGTAACTCCTGTAAAGGGTGGATTTGCAGATATTGTTGTAACAGACAATGTTTATGGAAAAAAGGCAACACTAAGTTGCTATGTACAAGTACCAGTAGTACTAAGTGATGGAAGTAAAGCGTATGTAGGAGATTTAAACAAAGATGGTTACTTTAATGCAACTGATGCTGCAATTATTTTAGATGGCTATAAAAATGGAGCTACATCAGATGATGTTTTGTTAGGAGACATAAATGGTGATGGATTTTTAAATGCTTCTGATAGTGCAATGTTACTAGATATATATAAGATGGGTCTTTTTTCGCCGGGAAAATATGATAAAATAACAGAAAAAGTTGTAAAAGGTGACATTAATGGCAACGAAATAGTAGAACTAACAGACTATTCAATGATTTTAAAACATGTAAAGGGAATTAAATTACTTGAAGGAGAACAAAAAGAAAGAGCAGATGTAAATGGCAATGGCACAATAGAACTAACAGATTATTCAATGGTACTAAAACATGTAAAAGGAATTAAATTATTGAATTAAATAAAGAACAGACAATTAATTTAATCTAATTGTCTGTTCTTTATATGAAAAATTTTAGTATATAGATTGTAATTAAAAAAAGTTTATGATAAAATTTGACCATAAAATAAAAGGAGGAAAATTTGTAATGAAAAAATTTATTTCATTTATAATCATAGCAATATTATTGATACAAATGTATTTACCAGTTTTATCATTTGCTACAAATGACAAAGTAGCATTAGACAATCACATAATAAAAGCTCTAAATGAAGGTAATTATGACAAAGATGAAGATGGAGAATTTACAATAGAGGAATTGTCAAAAGTATATTGGCTATATATAGACTGTGACGATGAATTTGTTGATTTAACAGGAATTGAAAACATGACCAATCTTTCAACAATTGGATTTAATAGTGCAACATCTGATATGGACTTTACAGTATTAAGCCAATTACCATTAGACACATTATTTTTATCAGGATTTTTAAATGATATATCATTTTTACAAAATCTTAATAGCTTGTCAGAGCTTTCAATATCATTTTACAATGAAGATGTACCATTAGACATACTTTCAACACTAACAACATTACAGAGTTTAAGAATAAGTTGCAATGGCGACATAGACATAGATAAATTAAACAACTTAACAGAATTAAAATATCTTACAATACAAGTTAGAGATGGAGTGGAAGTAACACCAGAACTTATAGAAAATATAAATAGCTTAAAAGTTAAGAATTTTGCTTTAGAGGGAAAAGTTATTTACAATGTAGGAAATCTTGTATCAAATAAGCAAGCAGAAATCCCATTTGACAATATTCCATTAATAAAAGAAATGCAAAATCCAGGTAGTAAATTATACTATGAAGATTTTACATACAGCAAAAAAGATGATTTAATTACAGTAGATAATGCAAATAAAAAATTTCTTTTAAACCTAAAAAATGATGATACTAGAAGTGCAACAATTGAATTTGATAATGATATTACACTTGAAATACAATGGAGTACTGCTGAAGATGATGAAGAACCAGAATTAAGCAACAAAATTAAAAATGCCTTACAAAAAGTAGGTGCAGACAAAGATAATAATGGTAAATATACAATAAGTGAATTAAAAAATGTACATTCTTTGGATTTAAACTTCTCATACAATGACAAATTTGACTTAACAGGAATTGAAAAGATAACAAATTTAGAGGGACTAACTATTACTGCAACATGTCCAGAAGTCGATTTATCACTATTAAAAGAGCTTCCAAATTTAACATATTTAAGTTTAAATGGAAATTTTAATAGCATGGATTCTTTGGAGGGAGTAACAAATTTAGTTTCTTTAAGAATAAGTACATATAATAAAGATTTTTACTTTAATTTTGGGATAATAAACAGAATGACAAATCTAGAAGCACTAGATATATACGGAATAAATGAAAATAATTTAAATAACATTAACAAATTAACAAATTTAAATAAATTAAAACGCCTAACTTTAAACTTTGGAACAGAACCAAATGAATTAAAATTACCTAATTTAACAAATTTAGAAGAATTAAATTTGTCTTATATTAAAACAGATAATTTAAAAGATTTAGAAAAATTAACAAAATTAAGAAAATTATATATTCAACCAGTATTAAATAAAGATAATAGTGATGTTGACACAGAAGCTATAAAAAAATTAACAAATCTTGAACAGCTAAAAATTACTTTAACAGATGATCCAAGTTGGGTTAATAGCTTATCAAAACTGAAACAAGTAGTTCTTGTAGCAAACACTACAGAAGATAACTATGAAAACCCACAAAAGATCCAACAAATGGTAAATGGAATTAATACTATTAAGGCAAATGTAAAATTAATAGGTCAATTTAACTTTAATATCGGGAAACTTACAGTTGGTGAAGAAAGAGATATAAATATAGGTGACAATATTTTAGTGAGAGAATTTAAAGACCCAAATAGCAAATTATATAGCCCTAATATCAATATAAATGTAGGTCATAACAATTTTATAAATGAATGGAATTATAATGAGAAAACTAAAATTGCACATTTAAAAGTTACTGAATTTGGTAATGATTATGCTTATGCTAGTGCATCAGAATATGAGGAAGATGGAATGTCGGTTAGCATAAATTTTAAATGGAAAGGCATCATAGATGATGACAAAGAAACAGAAATACCTATTAATGATGAAAACTTAAAAAAAGCATTATTAGAAAAATATGATATAGATGGAAATAAAAAAATCACAAAACACGATTTATTAAATATTGACGAATTAGACCTAGACAATAAAGGAATAGAAGATATTACAATTTTAGCATCTATGCCAAATCTTGAAAGAATTATTCTTCCAAATAATAAAATAAAAAATATTAAGGTAATTGAAGAACTATCAAACAGCAGAAAAATACAATATATAAATTTAAAAAATAACGAAATTGAAGATATACAGCAAATAAAAGATGCAAATTTTGAAATTATTAATTTAAGTGAAAATTATATTGACTTTTCTGAAAATTCAGCAAATAGAAAAATAATAGTAGATTTTGGAATTGAAAGATGGGGAAATGAATATGATTTTTATTCACAATATATGCCACTAAATCAAACAAGAGAAGAATTTATAAATGAAAATATAGATAATTATTTTAAAACCTATGCAGCAAATCAAAAAACGAAAACAACATATAAAAAAGGCGACGTAAATGGAAACGGAATAGTAGAACTAACAGACTATTCAATGATTTTAAAACATGTAAAAGGAATAAAATTACTTGAAGGAGAGCAAAAAGAAAGAGCAGATGTAAATGGCAATGGCACAATAGAACTAACAGACTACTCAATGGTACTAAAGCATGTAAAAGGAATTAAACTATTAGATGAATAAATTAATACTCATTAATAAATAGAGGGAAAATAAATGAAAAATAAAAATAGTATTTTAATAAAATTTATATTTACTTTTGTATTAATAGCAACAATAACTCAAACAAACTTTATCTATGCAACTGCTTTAGAAGATGAAGAAGTATATGAAAGTTTACTTACAACAAATGAGCAAGAAGAGACAGACACAGGAAACCTAACTTATGCCTCTGGAGTTACAGATGAAATGTGCAAGCCAGAATATTGGGCAAGCAAAATAAAAGATGCAAGTAAGGTATTAATGACAAAATCAGAAATATCAAAGCTAAACCAAGATATTATAGACGGAGCTGGAACAAATGTATTTGATTTAACTAAAATTAACGAAACAAAAACTCCATCTGAAAGAGCGCAAATATTAGCAAACAGTGAAGACATTCCAATAAGAAATCTCTATATAGATGGTACATTAATAGATAATAATACATATTTTACAAAACTAAAAAATGCAATGATAGAAACTGGGTTTGATGGTGATGAAACAGTTCAAAAGTATGCAGTAGCTGTAAAAAGAGCAGATGTAAGAGTATGGCCAACAAATGATGTAATAGGCTATAGTGAAACAGATCCAGATGACGAAATTGAAAATTCAATATTAAATGTAAATGAACCATTTGTAATAAGAGGAAAATGTGAAGTAGATGGCAAAACATTTTATTGGGGAAATTCAAATGTTTGCCCAGGATGGGTAGATGCAGAAAATTTAGCAATATGTGAAAGCAAAGAAGAATGGATAGATGCATGGCAAGTAGATGTATCAGCAAAAGACTTTCTTGTTGTAACACAAGATAAAATTACGCTAGAGCCATCTCTTTCAGTGCCAGAAACATCTGAAATAAAATTGATGATAGGAACAACTTTAAAATTAGTTTCAAAAAGTGATTTGCCTAAAAACATAGGTGAAAGAGGAACTTGGAATAATTATGTTGTATATTTACCAACAAGAGATGAAGATGGAAACTATGTTAAACAATATGCATTAATATCACAGCACTATGATGTAAGTATTGGATTTTTACCAATGACACAAGAAAACATATTAAAAGTTGCATTTTCATGTTTAGGAAACAGATATGGCTGGGGTGGAATGTTAGGTGCAATGGATTGCTCATTATATAGTAGAAGTATTTATGAATGCTTTGGCTTAGAACTACCTAGAAATACTACTTGGCAGATGAAGGTACCAGGAAAAGTTACAGATGTTTCAGAGAAGAATGATGAAGAAAAAGAAGCATTTTTAGAAAAACAAGCAGTAGGAGCAATTCTCTTCTTCCCAGGACATGCAATGGTCTATACTGGCAATGAAAATAACACAAGCTATACAATAAGCGCAACAGGATCACTTTCTGATAGTATTGGTGAGCTAAATGTACAAAGTATGTATTCAGTAATTTTAAATCCATTAACAACCAGAAGAAGAAATGGAAGAACATGGCTAAATAATTTAACTTATGTATTGAGCTTTGGTGAAAACAATGAAGAGCTAATAGGTGACGTAAATGGAAACGGAATAGTAGAACTAACAGACTATTCAATGATATTAAAACATGTAAAAGGAATAAAATTACTTGAAGGAGAACAATTAGAAAGAGCTGATGTAAACCAAAATGGAAACATAGATTTAACAGATTATTCAATGGTATTAAAACATGTAAAGGGAATTAAATTATTGAATTAATAAAAGGGAGAAAACTAATGAAGAAATTTATTTCAGTAATCGTTTTAGCTATTTTTCTAGCAAATTTAAACTTACCAATTGTATCATTTGCTGTGGAAGAAACAGAACAAAGCACAGAAAAAAATGAGCAACAACAAGAGGCTGTTCAAGAAGAACAAAAACAGCAAGAAGAAAATAATATAATAGAAGTAGAAAGTGAGACAAATGAGCAAAATGAGATGCAAGCTAAGCAGGAAAAGGAAGAACAAGACGAGCAAGTAAAAGAAGAAATAAACAAAAGTGAAGAGACAAAAGGAACAGAAAATAAAGAAAATCAAGAAGAACAACAAGAACCAGAACGTAATTTAGATTCAGAAGACGAAATAGTAGAATTAGACGAAAAAGTAAAAAATGCTATTTCAACATATTATGATATAGATGATAATGATGATGGAGAATATTCTAAAAAAGAATTAGCAAATCCAAACTTAACTTCTATAAATATAGATTGCAATCAAGACACTGTAGATTTATCAGGAATTCAATACATGACATATTTAACTGGTATTGATATGTACAATATAAATGGAAGTATTGATTATACATATTTAGTAGAAACAGAAAACTTAAGAAGAATTTCATTGAATGGTAACGTAAAAAATATCAGTAAAATTGCTGAGATAAGCAATTTAGAAACACTTAGTATAAATTTATATAATTACGAAGATGATTGTATAGAAGAATTATATAGTGATATTAGTAAAATGACAAATATAAACGAACTTGATTTGTTAAATTGTGATTGTAATAATTTAAAAGCACTAGAAAATTTAGATAACATAAAGAGGTTGTGGCTAGATCAAAAGTATGGCACAACTTTAGATATTGAAACTTTGTCAAAAATGAAAGCACTAGAATATTTAACAATACAATACAATGGTGAAAACATTGCATGGTTGGAAAATTTAAGTAATCTTAAAGATCTTAGGCTTCTAGGTTATAATGACAGAGTTGAATTTACAGAAGATTTTTTTGAAGATATAAAAAAATTATCAATAGAAAGTGTTCATACTGATTCTCGCTCCATATTGAATTTTGGAAAAATAGAAATAGGACAAACCAAAGAATTAAAATTTGAAGATTTTCCAATATTGAAAGAGATGTGTGATGAAAATAGTATTTTTCATGAATCAGATTGGAATTTAATTGTTTCAGAAAATCAAGAAGAAGGAACTAATACAGATTGTATTCATATAGATAATGAAAACCGCAAAATTTCTATAACACCAACAGAGGAAAGTCGAAAAGAAATTTATATAGATAAGAACAAATTTGCATGGGGACTAGGAAATCATTTTATTATAACTTGGGAAGAACCAGAGGATAATGAAATAGTAGAAATAAGTAGTGAATCTATAAAAAATGCATTAGAGAACAAATACATAGATAAGAATGGAGACGGAAAATATACAAAAGGTGAATTAGCAGATATAAACTTACAATCAATTGCTATATTTATAAATGAAGACCAAATTGACTTATCACCATTAGAATATATGAAAAATTTGAACTATGTAGATATTAACCTCAATTATTACAACAACAGTAAAATAGATTTATCAGTATTAAAAAAATTAAATAAATTGGAATGGCTGAGTGTATTTAATTTAAAAGATGTAACATCTTTAAGTGTACTAACTAATATAAAAAAACTAAGCATAGAAACAACTAGCGAAAATTTTGAAGAAAAATTAAAAATAATAAGCAGACTAAGTAATCTTGAGTATTTATACATATATGATATAAACACAGATGTTGATATAGATGAATTAACATCACTAAATAATCTAAAACAATTATCTTTAGATAGTTCAGGTAGTAATATTAAGATAAATTTAGATAATATAGAAAAATTAAACAACTTGACTGAACTAAGTTTAAGAAATTTTAATTATGAGAATTTTAACAGCATAGAAAAACTTTCAAAATTAAAAAGCCTAACCCTATCTACAAGATTTGATGAGAAATTAGATATTGATACAATATCTAAACTGAACAATTTAGAACAATTAAGTATAGAAGAATTTGTAGACGACGTAAATTGGCTTTCTGACTTAACAAATTTAAAATCTTTAACATTATATATAAAAAATAATCAAAAAGGTTTAGATGAAAAGTTTTTTAACGTAATAGATAGTTTGAATTTGGAAAATCTTAACATACAGGGGGATTATTCAATAAATCTTGGAGAATTAGAACCTGGTGTAATGACGGAATTTGACTTTGCTGATATACCACTATTAAAAAAAGCAATGGATCAAGAAAGTACATTTTATACTGAAAATTTAAGATTAGATGTTAACGAATACCAAGATAATAGAGTTGATAAAAACTGTATTCAAATAGACAATGAAAATCATAAAATATATATAACAGCTCCAGAAGACCCAAAAGCAAAAAAACAAATTACTATTAGTCAAAATACGGGACAATTTTATAATATTAAATTTACATGGTCTAACCCAGGTGATGATGAAATAATTGAAATAGACGATAAAATTGCTGAAGCTATAAAACAAAATAATTCTAATACTGATGAAAATGGAGATGGAAAATTTAGCAAAGGAGAGCTTGCTAATATAGAAAATTTATATATTAATTGTAATTCTAACAAAATTGACTTATCAGCCCTTGAATATATGATTAATCTTGAATATCTTTCTATTTATAGTATGTCAGAAGGAACTGACCTATCACCGCTAATAAAATTGAAAGAACTAAAAAATCTTACTATATATGGCAATTTTAAAGACTTTAATCAAATTACAGAATTAACTAATCTAGAAACACTTAATATATATGTATACAATGGGTTAAATACGCTTGATGGATTAAATAAACTTAATCACTTAAATAATCTTACTTTACAAGGATTTGATTGTAAAGATTTAAGTGGAATAGAAAATATACCAAATTTAAAACAGTTAAGCATAAGAATTGGAAATGCCAATGACATAGTAGATGTAAATAGTATTTCGAAAATAGAAAATTTAGAAACACTAACGGTAGAAAACTTTAATCCAAATAATATAGAATGGATACGAAATATTGATGGCTTAAATGAATTAACTTTAACACACTATTCATATTCTGAAAGTAATGAAATGGAGTTAGACAGCCAATTTTTTGATACATTAAAAACGTTTAATATTCAAAAAATAAAACTAAATGGAAGCTATATTGTAAATTTAGGAGAACTAGAAAATGGTGTAGAAAGAACATTTAATTTTGCAGATATACCAATATTAAATGCCTGTACAGATAAAAACAGTAAAATATATAATGTAGAGTATGAAAAGTTTTATATTAATAAAGATGGCAAAAATCAACTAACAATAAATGATAATAAATCTTTTACACTAACGCCAACTGATAGTAATGAAAAAACAAAAGAGATATATAATTATTCTGTTAATGTAAAACTAAAGTGGTCAAATCCTGGAGATAATGACATAGTACCTTTAAGTGAACCAATAAAAAGATCGATTGGCACATATTATGACAAAAATGGAGATGGAGAATTTACAAAATTAGAATTAGAATCTCAGAATCTTACAAATTTAAGGATTAGCTTTAGAGACAATGAAGAATGTGATATAACAGGAATAGAACACTTGAAAAATTTAACATACCTATCTATCAATTCTAATAAAAACACAGATTTTTCAGAACTTAAAAAATTGGATAAATTAGAAGAGATATCAATAAGTGGAGATTTCAATGACATTTCAACATTAAAAGACGTAACACAGTTAAAAATAGTTAACTTAAGCCAATACAATGATAATATAATAAATTTAAGCATACTTAAGAATTTGACTAATTTGGAAAGCTTAAGAGTAAACTCAAATGTTACTAATATTACTGAATTGAAAGATTTAGCTAAATTGAAAAAACTTGAGATTTCATATAATTATGACAGCAATAAGGTTAAATTAAGTGAAATAACACAATTAATTAATATAGAAAATTTAAGACTTTCAAATATAGATGAAAAAGACTTAACAGGACTAGAAAAAATGACAAATGTTTCAACATTATACATAACACTTAAGAACGAAATAATTGATAAATTAGATACAAATACATTGGTAAAAATGAATTCCATAAAAGAGCTTAGTATAAACGCTATGAATGATATAAGCTGGATAGAAAACATTCCTACATTAGAAAAACTAACTTTAAGTGGATATTATAATTTTGAGATTACACAAGATTTAATAAATACGATTAATAATAGCCAAATAGATATTATACTAACAGGGTCATTTTATACTAATTTAGGAAGTATTTATTTAGGAAATACTTTAGAGTATGAATTAAACAATGTTTTATTACTAAAAGAATTAACAGATAAAAACAGTAAATTATATGACGAAAGATTTAACATAGAGTATAGTAAAACAGAAGGCAGAATATCAGATATAGAAGTAACTCCAACAGAAGGAAAAATAAAAATAAAGGCAAGAGAATTTGGTACAGATAGTAAAAGGTTCAGTACTTATTATAGTTCAGAAAATAAATTTACAGGACAAATCTATATAAAATGGCAAAACATTATGCCAGGAGATACTACAAAAGAAATAGAGTTCAAAGATGAAAACCTAAGACAAGCTTTACTTGAAAATTATGACTGTGATGATGACAAAAGAATCACAGAACAAGACATGATTAATATAGAAAGCTTAAATTTATATAATAAAGGAATAAAAGATATTTCAGGTTTAGAAAAGGCAATAAATGTTAGGTATGATATAAACTTATCAAATAATAAAATTAAAGATGCCACAATTGCAGCTCAAATGCTAAATCTAAATGATGAAGTATACATATATTTGGATAATAACGAAATTGAAAATGTTACACATATAAAAGATGCTAATTTTGATAGAATTAATTTAAATGGAAATTATATTGATTTTTCAGAAAATTCTGAAAATAAAAAAATAGTAGTAGATAAATTAACAGTACTATATTCAAAAGTTTATGATGAATTTACTGAAGAACTACAAGATTATTTTGGTAGCAAAGAAGAATATATAAATGAAAGGATATCAGAATATTTTGAATATTCTGCAGGAAATCAAAAAACAAAACCATATCTAAAAGGTGATGTAAATGGCAATGGAGCTGTTGATTTAACAGACTATTCAATGATATTAAAACATGTAAAAGGTATTAAATTACTTGGAGGAGAACAAAAAGAAAGAGCAGATGTGAACGGTAACGGAACAATAGAACTTACAGATTATTCAATGGTATTAAAACATGTAAAGGGAATAAAACTACTATTTTAAAAGAACACAAAAATCAACCAAAATGAATTGGTTACTATTCAGACTAAGCTTTTATAGAGTAGCCTAAATGTTGATATATAAATATATTGAAAGAACAAGACCAGTAGGAAGACCCCAGCTATGTTTTGTTCAAAATATATTTATATATCAACATTTAGGCGGAAATAATTATAATCTAGTCTGAATAGTAACATGAATTATCCTTTTTGGTTGATTTTTGTTGAAAGAAGAAATTACTTTTGATATAATATAGATGTTTAATTAAGGAGGTGTTTAAATGACAAATAAAAGACTTTTAATCATCACACTACTAATAACAATACTACTAGAAATAATTTATTCAACAATTAATCCAATAGTACTTGCAACAGAAGCAAATACAATAAAACTTAATTTTACAAAATACAAATTTGAAAACTTAAATTCAAACATCCAACTTCAAGCATCATTTACAGGTGAAACAGAAAAAATCACATGGAAAAGTGACAATGAAAATGCTGTAGCAGTTGACCCAAATGGTAAAGTTACACCAAAATCAGCAGGATTTTCATACATAAGAGCAAAAGGAACAACATGTTCAGCTGAATGCATGATATATGTTGCAACACCAGTACAATTAAGTGATGGTAGCTATGGATATGTAGGAGACTTAGACAGAAATGGAATATTAGATGCAAATGATGCATCACTAATAAGTGAAATATATAGAACAGAACAAGGAAATAAAGAAATTGCAGACATTGATGGTAATGGTGTAATAGATGTAAATGATTCAAGCTTGCTAATGGATATATTCCGTTTTTATGAATTCACAGTTCCTGCTACTAAACCAAACGAACAAAATAATGATGACGAAAACGAGCAAGGAAATCAAGGCGAAAAGCCAACGAATCCTGCAGAAGAACAGCAACAAGAACAAACATATACAAACGACTTAGAAGAAACAGACCTAATTCGTATATATAATTCAAAAACTGGATTTGACTTTAAAATAAATAAAGATACAACAATTAATGAAGTTATAGCAAAATACGGAGAGCCAAAAATAAAAACAGAAAGTGCCTTTGGCGGATCTGCATATACATTTTATACAGACGACAAATATAGCAATTATCTATACCTTGAAACAACAGTAAATGATGCAACAATAATATCTTATGGAACTGTATGGAATGAGTACTTTACATATAATTCAGGATATGGTGAAAAAGAAGACGTTACTGATAATTTACTATTACATGGCTATTTTATAAATAATGGCATTGATTTAATAATTAGAGGAGGAATGTATTATAATACACAAAAATTAATAGAAAATAATTATGACAAAACAGTAGGAACATATAAAACAAACTATAAAAACAACCCGTCATTATACTTAAAATCAATAGCAAAACATGCAACAACAATGTATAATGCAATATGTACAATAAATGGATGTACATGTAACTTACAATTTAATGAAGACATATTTTATACAAATGAGCAACTAAAGCAAAATGACTCATCAATAAAAATTTATGCAGAAAATAATGGAAAAATGCCATATTTAAAAGGCATAGGCGCTAGAGATAATGTGCAAGTTACAAGTAGATATTATGTATTATCTCCTATATATTTTGCAGATATGTTCTTTTCTGAGCCATTAAACAAAATTGATATGCCAGAAAGATATAAATACGCTGTTTTTGACTATAATCAAGACAACCAAGTAATTGAAGCATATGTTATAGAAGAAGACATGTTTAAAATTTGGAATAAAGTAGCATTAACAACAGAAGAAACAACAAAATTAAATGAAGCAAGAAACTATTATAATACAGCAATGGATTTATTTAACAACAATACAGGAAGCATCTATAAAAGTGAGCCAATTGATAATCCGGCGGAAAGTTTATATGCAGGTGAACTAAAAGAAACGATGAAACAAGCTGCAACAGCATACTATAATGCTATTAGAGCAGGACAAGGATTATCTAGTGTAGTACAAAATGAAACAGGAAGAAAACAAGCACAAGCAATGTCAATACTACAAAGCTATAGATGGCACCAATTAGGACTTGGAATTACGCATACTCCTGAACAACCAGCAGGTGTATCTGATAACTTTTTTAATACTGCTACAGGATATGGACAAGTAAGTCTTGCAGAAAATATTGCAATGTCAAATAATTTAGAACCATCAATATATTCTATTCAAAAATATATTAAACAGTTTATGGATGATAGTTCAGAAACGCCTTTTAGACTAGGACATAGAACATCATTATTAATGCCATCAAATGCTAATATAGGTTATGGAATTGCAAAATCTATAGGCGTTATGGAGATAGGGCATAATACAAAATTAGCAGAAGGAATAGACATGGTAGCATGGCCTTCAAAAGGAATTACTTTACTTGAAACATTAGAAAATAAATATTTTAGATGGTCTGCAAAATTTTATAATAATTATGAAGTAACTGCAAACACAACAGTATCTGTAAAATGTATACAAACTGGAGAAACATGGGTATTTGATACTATAAAAGATGAAGGATATAATTACTTTAAAACAACTAAAAATAATGTTGAGCAAGAATTAAGAAATATGGTGATATTTGGCAACGAGACACTAATTCCACAACCTGGATTTGTATATGAAATAACTATTAGAAATTTAAAAGACACTAAAACTGAAGGGACAACTAGCTATACATATAGAAGTGTATTTGAGTATGCAGATACAAGCAAATATAGTGCAAATTCAACTAATCTTTCAATTGATAGTAAAAATTTAAGAGCTGTTTCAGGAGAAAACAAGACATACTTTATTCCAATAGGAGAGTATGTGGATTTAGACGCTACATTAGAAGAAAACTTAATAGATAAAAAATTAACATGGAGTACATCAAATAATAATATAAAATTAACTCAAAATGGGATAGTATATTTAGACAAAAAGATAAATGATAAAATTGCAGTAACAGTTACTCATGATAGTACAAAAGCTTCAGATACAGTGTATTTAAGAACTTACGACCCAAACCAAGTAAAACTTTCAGCAAATGAATTGAACATAAATGCTGGAGAAACTAAAAAATTATCTATTTCAGAACTAGGTACAGAAGTAGGAACGCCAAATAGTATTGACTGGATTGTAATAAAAGATTCAAGTCCATCTAAAGAATATGCATACAATGACAAAGAAATTGCCAAATATATGGAAATAACAAAAATAGACAATAATAATATTTCTATCAAAGCGACTAGTGCATCTGTTGGAGATAATACTTTTAAAATTATTGCAAAAGTAAATGGTTCAAATGGGTCATATAGGGGAGAAGCAAATTTAACTATAACAGTACCCCTACAAATGATAAGATTTAGCAATGCGAATAAAAGCAATAAGGGATTAAGTATTTATACTAATCCAGGCAATCCATATACAATAAAAATTAATATGGAAGATTTCTATGAAGTAAATCAAACTGATATCATAAGATTTAAAGTTAATTATAGTCCGACAAACATAACAGTGCCAACTGATGTTACATGGGAACTTCTAACGAATAATGGAGTACTTACAGCATCTGATGAAAAGGGTGCATATAAAATGAATAAACCAGGTAAGGCATCTATTAAAATAACAAGTATTGCAGATCCGTCAATTACAGCACAACTGGATTTAACAATTACATCAAATAGTCAACCTACATATCTAAAAGGTGACGTAAATGGAAATGGAACTGTTGACTTAACAGACTATTCAATGATTCTAAAACATGTAAAAGGTATTAAAATACTTGAGGGAGAACAATTGGAAAGAGCTGATGTAAATGCAAATGGAAACATAGATTTAACAGATTATTCAATGGTTTTAAAGCATGTTAAGGGCATAAAATTATTAAGTTAAATTATTTTAAAAAAAGGGTTGATTTTTACTATTCAAAAGTATAAAATAAATGATATAAAAAATAATACAATGGAGGAGAAAAATGAAAACAAAAATTTTATCAATTTTAATCATTTTAACATTGATTATTGGTTTATTACCAATGTCATATGTACATGCAACTGGTACAACAGTTACAATTACTGCTGACAAAACAACAGCAGAACCAGGAGATGAAATAACATACACAGTAACATTACAATCATCTTCAAAAATAGGCGCTGCAACATTTGCACTTAGTATTCCAGAAGGATTAACTTATGTTAGCAAATCTGGAACATTTAACAGTTCTTTAAAAACAGCAATAAAAGACAAAGACGAAGATAACCAAGCATATTTTCAAGATGGAAATACAAGTATAGGAATGGTTGATATTTATGGAACTGATTTTACAAACAGTACAACTTTAGCTACATTCAAATGTAAAGTAGATGCAAATACTACTGGAAGAAAAACAGTTGATTTTTCATCTGCAATAATTTCAGATGCTGATGATGCGGAATTAAAGCCAACAGTAGTACCTGCAACAGTAAGCATAGAAACAAAGGTTGAAGCAACAGGAATAAGCCTAAACAAAACCACTACAACCATAGAAGCAGGTAAAACAGAAACATTAACAGCAACAGTTGAACCTACAGATGCAACAGACAAAACAGTAACATGGGTATCTTCAGATACATCAGTTGCAACAGTAGATGCTAATGGTAAAGTTACAGCTAATAAAAAAGGAACTGCAACAATAACAGCAAAAACAGTAAACAATCATTCAGCAAATTGTATAGTTACAGTAACACAACCAATAACAGGAATAAAACTAAATAAAGCAAAATTAGAACTAGAAAAAGGTGCAACAGAAAAACTTGTAGCCACAGTAGAACCATCAAATGCAGATGGAGATAAAACAGTAACATGGACTTCATCAGATACAAGTAAAGTAACTGTAGCTTCTGACGGTACAGTTACAGCAGTAGAAAAAGGTAATGCAACAATAACAGCAAAAACATCAAATGGAAAAGAAGCAACATGTGCAGTAACAGTTGGAGTACCACTAAAATCAATTAACTTAAATGAAACAGAAAAAACTATAAAAAACGGAGAAAGTGTTACATTAGAGGTTACATATAATCCAGAAGACACAGATGCAGAAAAATCAGTAACATGGAAGTCATCTAATGAAGAAGTTGCAACAGTTGATAATAATGGCAAAGTAACAGTAGTTGCATGTACAGGAACAGCAACAATTACAGCAACTGCAACAGCTGATAGCACAAAAACTGCAACAGCAACAATTACAGCAGCTCATAAAGATGACAAACTTACATTACATGAAGCAAAAAAAGCAACATGTATAGCAGAAGGAAATAAAGCATATTACACATGTTCTGGATGTGACGAATGGTATGAAGACGAAACTGGAAGAGTAAAAATTACAGATAAAGACAGTGTAAAAATAGCAATTGATTCAACAGCACATGACTATGATGAAGGTAGAACAACAAAAGAAGCAACATGTACAGAACCAGGCGAAAAAACATACACATGTAAAAATGATAGCAAACATACAAAAACAGAAGTAATTCCAGCAAAAGGACACACAATGACAAAACATGAAGCAAAAGAAGCAACATGTACAGAAGAAGGAAACATTGATTACTATACATGCTCAGTATGTAACAAAATTTATAAAGATGAAACAGGTACAGCAGAAATAACAATAGCAGATACAGTAGTAAAAGCAAAAGGACATGACTGGGAAGAATGGAAAGAAACAACACCAGCAACATATGAAACAGAAGGCCAAGAAACAAGAACATGTAAAAACGATAACAAACACACAGAAACAAGAACTATTGCAAAATTACATGACCATGTATTAACAAAAACAGAAGCAAAAGAAGCAACATGTATTGAAGAAGGAAACATAGAATATTATACATGCTCAATATGTAATAAGAAATTTAATGACAGTGAAGGAACAAATGAAGTAGAAGAGGTTGTAATTCCAGTAGACAGTAATGCACATGATTGGAATGAATGGGAAACAACTAAAGAAGCAACATGTACAGAAAAAGGATTAAAAACAAGAACATGTAAGCACAATCCTTCTCATACAGAAACAGAAGACATAGATATGTTAGCACATACATTAACAAAAGTTGACGAAGTAAAAGCTACTTGTGAAGCAGAAGGAAATAAAGCATATTATAAATGTTCAGAGTGTGATAAATACTTCGAAGATGAAACAGCTACAACAGAAATTACAGATAAAACAAGTGTTATAATAGCAGCAAAAGGACATGACTGGGAAGAATGGGTAGTAACAAAAGAAGCTACAGTAGATGAAGAAGGCTCAAGAACAAGAACATGTAAAAACGAAAGCTCACATGTTGAAACAGAAAAAATTGCAAGAATTCCATATGCAATCGAAGAAGGCAATGGACAAACACACTATTATAGTGAAGAAAAAGGCATCAAAATAACAGCAAACGGAACTCTTGATAAATTAGTTAGACTTCTTGTAGATGGTACTACAGAATTAAGCGAGAATGATGTTGACTTACAATCAGGAAGCACAATAGCAACACTAAAACCTGCATTTCTTGATACATTATCTGAAGGACAACATACATTAACATTTGAGTATACAGATGGTTCAGTAAATGCACTATTTAACGTAGCTAAAGTAACAGCACCTGAAGAAGAAAAAACAAGTGATACAACAGAAAATTCAGTAGCAGAACAAGAAAAAACAGATACAACAACTACTACAAAGAAAAGTTCTTCTCCAAAAACAGGAGACAATATAATTATTTGGATTTCTTTATTAGCAGTATCTACTTTAGGAATACTAGCAACTGTTATAATAAGAAGAAAAAGAAATAAATAATTCTAAAAAATAAAGCGATAGTAGTTAATAACTATTATCGCTTTTTAAGTAAGGAGAGAAGCATTATGGTAAGCAAACATGGAGATAATGAGAAAAAAAGCAATTGGGGTAAATATATTATAGTAATAATAATTATTCTTGTTATTGTAGCAATAGCAATAAGTGTTATGTTCAAAAGTCCCAAAAAGGATTCTAGCAAACTAACAGATGAGAGGCTAATTAGCACCTGGACAACTGATGGGACTACAGTTTATGAATTTGAAAGTAATGGAAAAGGGGCAATGAAAGTACCATCATCAGAATACAAGTTTACTTATGTAATAAATGACAATAAAATATATATTGATTTTGAAAGCGACAAAGCAACAGACTCAGATTATGAATATTCTTTTGAAGGAGACAAGTTAATTTTAAAAGGAATTAAGTCAACAACAGGAGAATATACATTTACAAAAAATAATTAAACAATTTCTAAAAATGGAGGTTTTGTTTTATGTATGATGTACTAATTATAGGAGCAGGACCAGCAGGACTTTTTACAGCTTATGAATTAATAGAAAAAAATCCTAAATTAAAAATAGGAATTATAGAAAGAGGACCAAAAGTAGAATCAAGAGAATGCCCAATGAATAAAAAAGGAATACCATGTGTAAACTGCAACCCTTGTGGAATACTTTCAGGATATGGTGGAGCAGGAACATTTTCAGATGGAAAGCTTAATTTTATACCAAGACTTGGTAAAAGTGACCTAACAAAATATATGACAGAATCTGAAGCAAACAAACTAATAGATGACACAGAAAAGATATTCACTAAATTCAAAATGGATGCAGAAGTTTACCCAAGCAATATGAAAGAAGCTGAAGAAATACGTAAAAGAGTTGCAATATCAGGTGCAAAGTTACTTTTAATAAAGCAAAAGCATTTAGGAAGTGACCATCTACCAGAATATATTCAAGGGATAAGTGATTATTTAGAATATAAGGGCGTAGATTTATATGAAAGATGTGATGTATGTGATATTACAACAAAAAATGATATACATGAAGTTATATATTATAATAGAAAAGAAAAACAAAGTTTACAAGCAAAAACTGTAGTAGTTGCACCAGGAAGAACAGGTGCTAAATGGGTACAAGAGTTAGCGGACAAATATAAAATTCCTTATTTATCTCAAAGTATTGAAATTGGAGTGAGAGTAGAAGTTAGAAAAGACATTATGGAAGAAATTACAAATATCATATATGATCCAACAATATTTATAAAAACACGTACATATAGTGATGAAATTAGAACATTTTGCACAAACCCAGGAGGATTTGTAGCAAAAGAAAACTATTATGGATACATATGTGTTAATGGACATGCTTTAAAAGAAGTAAAAAGTAATAATACAAATTTTGCATTTATATCAAAAGTTAATTTAACACATCCAGTTACTAATACCAGAGTATATGGCGAATCAATAGCAAGAATTGCAAATGTACTAGGAGATGGAAAACCAATTATTCAATCATTAAAAGATTTAAAAGATGGAAGAAGAAGCGAATGGCATAGGTTGAATAAAGGATTTGTTGAACCAACATTAAAAGACTGTGTTGCTGGAGACTTAGCATTAGTTATGCCTCATAGAATTATTACAAACATATTAGAAGGGCTAGAAGTATTAGATAAAGTTATTCCTGGAGTTAATAATGATGACACATTATTATATGGACCTGAAATAAAATTCTTTAGTAATGAAATAGAAACAGATAATAATTTCAAACTAAAAGATAACAGCATATATTTTATAGGTGACGGTGCAGGCAAGGCTGGTAATATTGTCACAGCTGCAGCGACAGGACTTGTTGCTGCAAGAGACATACTAGTAAAACATAGTGATTAATAAGTTTCAAAATAAAAGTGAATAAAAAAATATCAAGACTTACTTAATACGAAATTAAGTAGGTCTTTTTGATGCCTAAACAGTACTATAAACAAAACTAATATTACATATTTGTTACAAGAATATTGCGAAAATAATATTTTTTTATTACAAATATGTAAAAAAAGCAAAAAGATGATTTTGTATGGTATTATGAAAAAGAATAAATATAAGGAGGAAAAACAAATGACTAGAGCTTATTGTGAAGCGGCAGTAGAAGTATTAGATATATTAGACCATACTTCAGAATATAAAGTAAATCTAATACCAACTAAATTTATTAATTATTTAAAAGAAAACGCTGCAAATGATTATGTAGCAAAAATAGATTATTCAAAGCCAATCAACGAAATGAATGTAAAAATTGAAACTATGGGAATATTAGGGACTATTTGTCGTAATTGGTGGTGGAATAACGAAGAAAAGCAGGAATATGCAAGGCTAGTAAGAGAAAAAGAAATTAAACACCAAGAAGAATTGCGTGAAAAATATAATCCTGACGATATATTTAAGAAGAAAAAGCAACAAGAAATAGAATCCGAAAATATAGATGAAATTAACAATTCTTCATATCAGATGCTAGAATATAAAGAAAATATATTTAGCAAAATTTTGAACTTTATAAAAAGAATGTTTAATAGAAAATAATCTTAAAAAGACTACCTATTTATCAGATTGTGCTTGATTTATGATTAGCTATTAGATGATGCAAATGTTTTTCTTGAAAAAAGGTAAAAGAAAGTACATAAATTCTTTTATTGTTGTCTATGTACTTTCTTTTTTTATACAACAAAAGAGCATCCACAAAACAAATTGACTTTTTGTTAGAGACTTGATAGAATTATAGTGTCCTACAAATTGTAGAATTGTAATAGTGAGGCTTTTATGAGTTTTAAAAACAAACTGACAATGGTTTTTAGTAAAACGCAGAAGAAAGAACAGGAGGATATTGATACGTTTATTGCTAGTATGAATCGGACACCTGAAGAATGGAAAATAGTAAAAGAACATATAAGTAACTGCATATTAAAAAAGGCTTCTATGCTTCATAGTGCACTAAAATATCCAGGTTTAAAAGGTAAATGGATATGTTTCAATCCTTTTGATTTTGTAGAGTTTTCAGATCCATATTATTCTTATGTAGAGGTTAATAGCTCTAAAGCTGTTTTTTGCAGACAACATGGTATAATCATTAATCAAAGAGATATGGCAAGATTTTGTAAAGAAGAAAAACTAGGCCTACGATTTGGTTTGAATTCCGGCTTTGGACCTGATCAAACTATGCTAGTTAAACACATTAATGCACATCAATATGTAAGCTATTATCTTGTAAGAGTTTCCTAATAGTTTCTTTTTTTAAACTATTAACAACAGAGAGCACAAAGTTAAAATTCTTTGTACTCTCTGCTTTTTTACTAGCTAAGTGTCCTATAATTTCTATGAACTCTCTTTCTAGGAGTGCTAGACACTATAACTTTTGTACTGGGTAAAATTATACCCTTTTGACGAACACGATTAAATGTAGGATTTGAAAGGTCGAACTCACCTTCTGTCTTTCGTAGTGATTCTTTAGCACGACAAGATAAGTAAGAATGTTTAAGAATTACCATAATTTTAATCCTCTCTTATCTACAGTTTTCTTCTTCTAAATCGAGTATATATTCTTTAAGTTCTGGCATTTCTTTTTTTAGCAATTTGTTCTCTTTATTAGCTTTATGAGCACTCATTATGAAATGAGAAATCAATAGTGTAATACCCAATATTAAATATACAAACAAAAGACAAAGAATAGCAAAATCTGCTCCTATAATCGTATCCTTTCTGCAGAGACTCAATGAGCTTTTCTAATGGTAAACATAGTATAACATATCTATGAGTATAATTCAATGAAATTCACCTAAATGTTGAGGGTGAACTATAGACAGTCCCCATTGAACTACGCTCATCTGGAGAAACTGCCCACGAGGCAGATGAGCGCGTTCTTGCAAGATTAGAACAAAATAGTATAGCTCGAAGTGCAAGTTATAATCTGGCACGAAATAGCAATGCGTGTAATTAATAATTGAGGCCGATTGGGAGTATATTTTATACTCCCAGTTTTTTGGTTTACGAAAACCCCCTGTAAAACAGGGAGGTTCGTAAACCAAAAAAACAAGCAGTTAGATCACTCTAACTACTTGTTGATAGACCAAAGATGTCAGTAATTACTTCCATCCTTCTAAGAAGAATTATAAAATGTATTGAACAATAACTATCTATACTAATATCTGAGGATATAAATTCTCTGGCTATTGTTTGAAAAATTTTTTCAACTTCTTTACTTGCTGCATAGCACTCTACATAAGAATAACTAGAACCACAAAACAAATTATATTCTTTTTTTATTGTAATTCCACCATTTATATAGTACATTATTACTCCTCTCAGTTGTCATTTTGTACTTATGTACTTAGATACATTTTAATTACTTTCAAATCAAAAGTTAAATTATAAAAACTTATACCTATCATGAAATCTACATAAATTAAATATAAAAATCAAAAGTAAATATTGATTGAACTATAGTTATATGCTATAATTATTGTATTGTAAATGTACGATGTCTTTGTTATAGATGAAGGGAGAAAAAATGACAACAGAGGAAAAACTAAAGAGAACGAAAGAATCATTATCTATTTATGCCGAAACAATAATTATTCTTGCAATTTTCTTTTGCATATTCTTTAGCTGTATATGTTTTTTTTATTCACAAGATAATCCAGAAGAAAAGGCAATTTTTTTCCTGTGCTTAGCAATTCTTATCATATGTTTAGTACGATGGCATAACCAGTCAACAATTATTGAAAAACTGAAAAAGCAAGAAAAAATACTACAACAATTGCAGAAAGAAATAAAAGAAAAAGACAAATAAATTATATATAACGAAGACCCAAAAAGAAGTAACAATTGTTGCTTCTTTTTGGATGGAATAAAAATAAAGGAGATACCAAAGTGGAGAATAGAATGGAGGTAACTATTGAGTATGGACTTTAGGAATAAGCCATTTGGAGAAGAAATTACTTAAATTATTAAAATAAAAATATAGATGAACGTTTAGCAACTATTTACACCTCTTGCTTTTTTTATATAAAAATGCTAAAATATGAATAGTTTTTAGCGTTTTTATTAAATTTTTAAAGGAGAAAAAATGTTTAAATTACATTCAGATTATAAGCCTACTGGAGACCAACCAGAGGCAATAAAATACCTATCAGATGGAATAAAACAAGGCAAGAAATATCAGACACTTCTAGGAGTTACAGGCTCTCGGTAAAACATTTACCATGGCTAATATAATAGAGCAAGTACAAAAACCAACACTCGTTTTGGCTCACAATAAAACACTAGCTGGACAATTGTATTCTGAATTTAAAGAGTTTTTTCCAGAGAACAATGTTGAGTACTTTGTTAGCTACTATGATTACTATCAACCAGAAAGTTACATAGCAAGTTCAGATACATATATAGAAAAAGATGCATCAATAAATGACGAAATAGACAAATTGCGCCATTCAGCAACCGCTTCTCTATTTGAAACAAAAGATGTAATAATAATAGCATCAGTATCATGCATATATGGATTAGGAGACCCAATAGACTACGAAAACATGATAGTATCACTTAGACCTGGAATGCAAAAATCAAGAGATGAAGTGTTAAGAAAATTAATCAATATGCAATATACAAGAAATGAAATAGACTTTAAAAGAGGAACATTTAGAGCAAAAGGAGACATAGTAGAAATATACCCATCAGACATGAGTGAATCAGCAGTAAGGGTAGAATTTTGGGGAGATGAAGTAGAAAAAATAGTAGAAATAAATCCTGTTACTGGTAAAGTGATTGGCACAAGGCAACATGTAATGATATTTCCAAACTCACATTATGTCACAACAAGAGATAAGATGGAAAGAGCAATAACAACAATAGAAGAAGAATTAGATGAAAGAATAAAGTATTTTAAAGACCAAAATAAATTAATAGAAGCTCAGAGAATAGAAGAAAGAACAAACTTTGACATAGAAATGATGAAAGAAACAGGCTTTTGCCAAGGAATAGAAAACTATTCAAGACATATAAGTGGTAGAAAGCCAGGAAGTGCACCATTTACATTGTTTGATTATTTTCCAAAAGACTTCTTACTTTTAATAGACGAATCACATGCAACAATACCACAAGTGCGAGCAATGTATAATGGAGATAGGTCAAGAAAAGACTCACTTGTAAAATACGGTTTCAGGTTACCATCAGCATATGATAATAGACCATTGAAATTTAATGAATTTGAACAAAGATTAAATCAAGTTGTATTTGTAAGTGCTACACCTGCAGAATACGAAGCAGAACATGCAAAAGACAATGTAGTAGAACAAATAATAAGGCCTACAGGTTTGCTAGATCCTAAGATAGAAGTAAGACCAGTAACAAATCAAGTAGATGACTTATTAGAGCAAATTAGAATTAGAGTAGAAAAAAATGAAAGAGTGCTTGTTACAACACTTACTAAAAAAATGGCAGAAGACTTAACAGCATATTTAAAAAGCTTAGATGTAAAAGTAAATTATATGCATTCAGACATTAAAGCATTAGAAAGAATGGAAATAATACGTAACCTGCGTTTAGGAGAGTTTGATGTATTAGTTGGTATAAACTTGCTACGTGAAGGGTTGGACATACCAGAAGTATCTTTAGTTGCTATTCTGGATGCAGACAAAGAGGGATTTTTACGTTCAGAAAGATCATTAATTCAAACAATAGGACGTGCAGCAAGAAATACAGATGGAACAGTTATAATGTATGCAGATGAACTAACAGAATCAATGGAAAAAGCAATACACGAAACAAACAGAAGACGTGCAATACAAGAAAAATACAATGAAGAACATGGAATAACACCACAAACAATAAAGAAATCAGTAAGAGACAGCATAAAAGCAACTGTAATAGAAGACATTGCAGTTGAATATAATCTTGAAGAAAATGAAGATATTAAGGATGTTATTGCCAAGCTTACAGATGAAATGCTTAAATGTGCAGCTGAAATGGAATTTGAAAAAGCAGCAGAGCTACGTGATAAAATACGTGAGCTTGAAAAATTAGTTTAAAAAGGAAGGAAAAAAATGAAACAATCAAAAAATGAAAGAAGAAAAAAATTTATTAAGAGATTAAGTAAAAAGACAAATGAGGAAAAATTAGAGGAAGGTATGAAGAAAAAGACTAAGGTATGAAGAAAAAGACTAATGATACTCATATTCAAGAATCACCATCTAAAACAGCGGAAAGAATTATACTAAAAGAATTGAGAGGACAATTAGGAAAATCAAACAATGATGATGAGCTTGATAGATAATGTTTTATAATTAGGAGGAAAAATGAAATTAGTAATTCAGAGAGTAATAAAAGCAAAAGTCGAAGTAGGAGGAAAGACAGTTGGAAAAATAAATAAAGGGTTTATGGTGCTACTTGGAGTAGCAGAAGGTGACACACAAGAGCAAGCAGATTATCTAGTAAAAAAGCTTTGTAATTTAAGAGTGTTTGAAGATGAAAATGAAAAGATGAATTTGGCATTAAAAGATGTAGGAGGAGAACTTTTAATAATATCTCAATTTACATTATGTGCTGATTGTTCAGGAGGAAACAGACCGTCATTTACAGGAGCAGAAAAACCTGATAAAGCAAACAAGCTGTATGAGTATTTTTGTGAAGAGTGCAGAAAGAGCGGCATCAAAGTTGAAAAAGGAATTTTTGGCGCTGATATGCAGGTTAGTTTAATTAATGATGGACCAGTAACAATACTAATGGAGAAATAAAGTAATAGGGGGCAAAAATGAATGATAAAATAATAATAAAAGGCGCAAAAGAACATAATCTAAAAAATATTAATTTAGAAATACCAAGAGATAAATTAGTAGTAATAACAGGCCTTTCGGGTTCTGGTAAATCATCTTTAGCATTTGACACATTATACGCAGAAGGGCAAAGAAGATATGTAGAAAGCCTATCTTCTTATGCAAGGCAGTTTTTAGGGCTAATGGAAAAGCCAGATGTCGAATTAATTGAGGGACTTTCACCAGCAATATCAATAGACCAAAAAACTACATCAAAAAACCCTCGTTCAACAGTAGGCACAGTTACAGAAATATATGATTACATAAGACTTCTATATGCAAGAATAGGTGTACCATATTGTCCAAATTGTCATAAAAAAATTGAAAAGCAAACTATAGATCAAATAGTTGATAACATTTTAACTTTAGAAGAAGGAACAAAAATACAAGTGTTAGCACCTGTTGTAAGAGGAAGAAAAGGTGAGTTTGTAAAACAAATAGATGGATACAGAAAAGACGGATTTGTTCGTGCGATAATAGATGAAGAAGTGTATGACTTATCAGAAGATGAAATTAATTTAGACAAAAAGAAAAAGCATAATATAAGTCTTATTGTAGATAGACTAGTTGTAAAAGAAGATATTCGTAGTAGATTAACAGAATCTGTAGAAACTGCCTTAAAACATGCAAATAATCTTGTATCTGTGGATATCCCTAAAAAACAAGAAATACTTTATAGTACAGATTATGCCTGTCCAGATTGTGGCTTTAGTTTTCCAGAATTAACACCTAGAATGTTCTCTTTTAATAATCCATTTGGAGCATGTCCTACGTGTATGGGAATAGGATATTTAATGATAATGGATGAAGATTTGATTATTCCAGATAAAAATAAAACATTGTATGACGGAGTAAAAGCTTTTGGTGCAAGTACAATGAAACGTGGAGACACTATGGCAAGAATGTACTTTGAAAGTATAGCTAAACACTATGGAGTAAAAATAAAAGATGTTCCAATAAAGAAATTACCAAGAGAATTTTTAGAAAAAATATTATATGGTACTGGTGATGAAAAAATTGATTTTGAATATGAATCTTATGCAGGAGTAAGAAAATTTACGGCTCCATTTGAGGGAGTACTTCCAACATTAGACAGACGTCACAGTGAGACAAAATCACAAGGAATGAGAGACTTTTATGAAATGTATATGACAAATGCACCATGTTATACATGCCATGGTGCAAGATTAAAAGAAGAAGTGCTTTGTGTTAAAGTAGGAAGTAAAAATATAAATGAGCTTACAGCAATGTCTATAAACAAGATAAAAGATTACCTAAGCAACTTAAAATTAAATAAAACACAAGAAATGATTGCTGATATGATATTAAAAGAAATAGATAGTAGACTTCAATTCTTAATGGATGTTGGACTTGAATACTTAACACTTTCAAGAAATGCAGGTTCATTATCAGGAGGAGAAGCTCAAAGAATACGTTTAGCAACACAAATAGGTTCAGGATTAACAGGAGTATTGTACATTCTAGATGAACCAAGTATAGGGTTACATCAAAGGGATAATGACAAATTATTATCAACTCTTAAAAAACTAAGAGATTTAGGAAATACTCTTTTAGTAGTAGAACATGACGAAGACACAATGTATGCTGCAGACCAAATTATAGATATAGGACCAGGAGCTGGAGTACATGGTGGTCAAGTTATGGCACAGGGAACTGCAGAGGAAGTAAAAAAAGTTAAAGGTTCTATAACAGGAGACTATTTAAGCAAAAGAAAACAAATAGAAGTGCCTAAAAAGCGTAGAAAAATGACTAAAGGTAAAGTTATAGAAATTCAAGGAGCAAAAGAAAATAACTTAAAAAATATTAGTGTAAAATTTCCACTTGGATTATTTACTTGTGTTACAGGTGTATCAGGATCAGGGAAGAGTACTTTAGTTAATGAGGTATTATACAAATACATTGCCAAAGAACTAAATGGAGCAAATGAAAAGCCAGGAAAATGTAAAGCAATAAAAGGACTAGATAAAATTGATAAAATTATAGATATAAATCAATCTCCAATAGGACGCACTCCACGTTCAAATCCAGCAACATATACAGGTGTATTCGACATTATAAGAGACATTTTTGCTGGTACAAACGAAGCTAAAATGCGTGGATATGCAAAAGGAAGATTTAGCTTTAATGTAGCAGGGGGAAGATGTGAAGCGTGTAATGGTGACGGTGTACACAAAATAGAAATGCATTTCTTACCAGACATATATGTACCTTGTGAAGTATGTAAAGGTAAGAGATATAATAGAGAAACATTAGAAGTCAAATATAAAGGGAAAACAATTGCAGATGTGCTAGATATGACAGTTGATGAAGCATTAGAATTTTTTAAAAATGTACCAAAAATTAAGCAAAAAATACAAACTCTTTCAGATGTAGGTTTAGGATATATAAAACTTGGACAACCATCTACGACATTATCAGGAGGAGAAGCACAAAGAGTAAAACTTGCAACCGAACTTTCTAAAAGAGCAACCGGTAAAACACTTTATATTTTAGATGAGCCTACAACAGGACTTCATTTAGCGGATGTTCATAGACTTGTAAATATACTTCAAAGGTTAGTTGATACTGGAAATAGTATAATTGTAATAGAACACAATCTTGATTTAATAAAAACAGCTGACTACATTGTTGACTTAGGACCTGAAGGTGGAGATAATGGAGGAGAAGTTGTAGCAGTTGGAACACCAGAACAAATTTGTAAAAATGAAAGAAGCCATACAGGGGAATTTTTGAAGAAGTATTTAGAAAACTAAACTATTATTATATATAGCACCATAAAAGGTCTCTGCTCAAGGCAGAGACCTTTTATGGTGCTTGACTTTAAACTTTTAAATGTAATCGTAGCCAAGCAACTGGAAGCTAGTAACTGTAACCTTGAAAAATTTCTTATCCAAGGCTACTTCAGCCTCAAGAGCCCTGATAGCTTCTAGTGAATTTAGTTCCTGAAGACTATCATAGGACATGTTACTAAACTGTGTTGTACTCTCTGCATTCTCCCGATATGCAAAGCATACAAAATACCGATAGACTCGATACCCACCCATAGTAATCCTTTCTACTTTGGCAAATATACCTTTGCCTTTTTACAGTAAAACTTTAATAATTATAACATAAAAAAAAATAGAAATCAATAAATTCACATAATAATTTTGCAGATTTATAAAAATATGCTATAATATCTATGAAAATAGTAAAAATATAAGGGAGAGATTATTATGGAAAGAATTGATAAAATAAATTACTATTTAGACATAGCAGAAACAGTTTCAAAAAGAGGAACATGTTTGCGTAACAATTATGGTAGTGTAATTGTAAAAAATGATGAAATTATTTCAACAGGATATACAGGAGCTCCAAGAGGTAGAAAGAATTGTATAGATTTAGGTGTATGTAGAAGAAGACAAAATAACACACCGAGTGGTGCAGGTTATGAAATGTGTAGGTCTGTTCATAGTGAACAAAATGCAATAATTAGTAGTAAGCGTAAAGATATGATAGGTTCTACGTTATATCTTGTTGGAATAAACAAACGTAATGGTGAGTACATTGCTGATAATTATCCTTGTACTTTGTGTAAGAGAATGATTATTAATGCTGGAATTGAAAGAGTAGTAATGAGAGATGACAAAAAAAAATATAGAATCGAAGAAGTACAGGATTGGATAGATCATGATGACACATTATAAGTGTTAAAAGATAAGAAGATATCAACGATAACAGAATAAATTTCAAAATGGTACTATGGAGCTAACTAATTAGTTGACTATGTTGATATTATGTAGTATAATCAACCTAGGCCTGAAGGTAAATTTGACTAAGGAGGAAGTTCTATGAAGGCCAAAAAGTTTTTTACAACGATGGTATTAATGGTAACGTTAGCTATGCTAACATTCGCAGTTACTAGGTGTGGAACTGATTCCACCTCAAGTGTTACGAGCTCAATCAAAGAGGAGAAAAATGCAACAGAAGTAAAAAACGCAGACCTGAAGTTTGATAAGTTTTACATGGTGATGCCCGAAATGAATATTCGGGCAAATCCTGAGAAACCAGAAAAAATCGATACTCTTCAAGTAGGACACGAGGTACAATTTATAAGACAAGAGGGTGACTGGGCTACCTTTTCTTATGAAAAGGATGGCGAAGAACGTACAGGTTGCACATGGTGTGCAGCTATTGCACCAGGCGTAAGAATCCACTTACTGGAGGATGAGTTTATCTTCCGTAAGCCTGGCGGAAAGACGGACGAAATTGGGTCTATTACGATGTGGCGTGAGCCATCAGACCCAGACCTTATTATTCTCTGGCAGGAGGATGATGGCTGGTACTATGTTGTATCGATGCAAGATTGCAGATCTGGCTATATGAGTCCAGAGGCAAAGTTTGTGATTGTCGAATAAGGACTAGTACCGAATAGAACTACCTACAGTAGACTGGATTAATATCCAGTCTACTGTTTAATTTGTTCTAAAAGATTAAGAATTCGAAATTTGGAGTGGTTTTGATTATATGAAAAATTTGGAATAATATTTTGTCGAAAAAGTGTTGTAAATAAAAGACTAATCTGCTATAATCAGATTAGTCTTTTAAGATAAATAAATTTGGAGGGAAAATTATGAGTGAAAACAAATGTCAATGTGGTTGTAACAAAAAGGACGAATTTTTAGAAAAAGTATTTAGTGAATACCAACCAATTAAAGACAACTTAATTCAAATTTTAAATGAAGTTCAAGATCATTATGGCTACATACCAGTTCATGCACAAACAGCCATATCAGAATTTTTAAACATGCCAATGGCAGAAATTTATGGGGTAATTACATTCTATTCAAGATTCACACTAAAACCAAAAGGAAAATATAACATTGCAGTATGTTTAGGAACAGCATGTTTTGTTAAAGGTTCTCAAAAAATCATGGATAGACTTAAAGAAAAGCTAAAAATAGAAGCAGGAGAAACTACTCCAGATGGAAAATTTTCAATTGAAGAAACAAGATGTGTTGGAGCATGTGGGTTAGCACCAGTATTTACTGTAAATGGCGAAGTTTATGGTAAAGCAACTGTTCAAACTTTAGACAAAGTTTTAGATGAGCTAAATAGCAAGGCAGATTAAAATATTGGAGGTGTAAAATGAAAACTTTAGAGGAAATACATAAAATTAGAGAAGAAAAAAGAAAAGAATTAGATTTAAGAGTTAACACAGAAGCAGATACAAGAGAAAAACATATTTTAGTTTGTCATGGTACGGGATGTACATCATCTAAATCTCCAGACATAACTGAAAATTTTAGAAAGATATTAAAAGAAAAAGGAATTGATAATGTAAGAGTTGTAAAAACAGGGTGCTTTGGATTATGTGCAAAAGGACCTATTGTAATTATAAGACCAGAAGACACATTTTATGCAATGGTTACACCTGATGATTGTGAAGAAATTATCAATACACATATAGTTGAAGGTAAAACTGTAGATAGATTACTTTGCAAAGATATCGGAAACAAAGTAGTTCAGTCATTAGATGAACTTAGTTTTTATAAAAAACAAAAAAGAATTGCACTTAAAAACTGTGGTGTAATAAATCCTGAAGACATAGATGAATACATTGCATTTGATGGATATTTAGCTTTAGAAAAAGTTTTAAAAGAAATGTCACAAGATGATGTAATTAAAGAAGTATCAGATTCAGGTCTTCGTGGACGTGGTGGAGCAGGCTTCCCAACAGGAAAGAAATGGGAGTTTGCAAAAATTGCGCAAGGAGATAAAAAGTATGTTGCATGTAATGCAGACGAGGGTGATCCAGGAGCATTCATGGATAGAAGTATCTTAGAGGGAGATCCACACGCAATAATAGAAGCAATGGCTATTGCCGCTTATGCAATAGGTGCAGATGAAGGATATATTTATGTTAGAGCAGAATATCCAATAGCTGTACAAAGATTAAAAATTGCAATTGAGCAAGCTAGAGACTATGGAATATTAGGTAAAAATATATTTGAAACAGACTTTAATTTTGATTTGCACATCCGTTTAGGTGCTGGAGCATTTGTATGTGGTGAAGAAACAGCATTACTTGAATCTGTAGAGGGTAGACGTGGTCAACCTAGAATAAAACCACCATTCCCAGCAAATGCAGGTTTATGGCAAAAGCCAACACTTATAAATAATGTTGAAACATATGCAAATATAGCACAAATAATATTAAATGGAGCAAAATGGTATAGCTCAATAGGAACAGAGACATCTAAAGGAACAAAAGTATTTGCTTTAGGTGGAAATGTAAATAATATCGGCTTAGTTGAAGTACCAATGGGAACAACTTTAAGAGAAATCATATTTGATATTGGTGGTGGAATTCCAGGAGGTAGAGAATTTAAAGCAGCTCAAACTGGTGGACCATCTGGTGGATGCATTCCAGCACAATACTTAGATACACCAATTGATTATGAATCACTTAAAGAAATAGGCTCAATGATGGGTTCTGGTGGACTTATTGTAATGGATGATACAAAATGTATGGTAAGTTTATCTAAGTTCTATTTAGACTTTACAGTAAGCGAAAGTTGTGGTAAATGTACACCTTGTAGATTTGGTACAAAGAGAATGCATGAAATTCTAACAAATTTATGTGAAGGCAAAGGAACGTTAGAAGATATTGATAAGCTTGAAAAGCTTGCACACAACATAATTAAAGCAAGTATTTGTGGTCTTGGACAAACTGCTCCAAACCCAGTATTAAGTTCATTAAAATACTTTAGAGAAGAGTTTGAAGAACATGCAGTTGATAAGAAATGTAGAACTCAAGAATGTAAGGCTTTAGCTAAAATTACAATTGACCCTGATAAATGTAAGGGTTGCGGATTGTGTCAGCGTTCTTGCCCTGTTGAGGCAATTAAAGGTGAAGGTAGAGAAATTCGTGAGATTAACCAAGATATTTGTATTAAGTGTGGAACTTGTATTAAGTCTTGTCCTTTCAAGGCTATTAGCTAGGTCTTGGTTCAAACAGAAATCATCATCTTGCACATTTTATTAGTTTTTTCAAACTTAGGCATACAAACGTATAGCCTCAGCTTGAAAAAACTATCCAAAATGCACAATATAATAATTTTTGTTTGAACGGGAAATGACTTACAAAGGGAGCGTAAAATGAAAAAAATACTATTAATTTGTGGATTAATTGCAACAGTATGGATTATAATAATTTTGATATTGCTATTAAATATAAATTCAACTGAAACAAAAAAGAAAAATACAATTATTAATGAAAATATAGCAAATAGTAATTCAAAAAACATTAGTAGGAATTACATTGGTATTTTAGAAAATCAAAATGAAAGCAGTATGAGATCAGATGAAACTGAAATTATTCAAGAAGATAATGAAAAGAAAATATATACAAATAAAGAATTATATAACAAATTAAGCAATTATATAGAGAAAGAAGAATTTAATTTTAAATTAGAAGTTATAGATAGTCCATTTGAAAATTGGCATACAGATTATTATTATTTTTATAATAATTGCATTATATGTGTTCATAAAGTAGAAATCGGAGCTTTAACAGCACCAGAAATAAAAAACGAATCAATAGAAGTATGGGATTTTGAAACTGAAATTGATATATCCAATATGAAGAAAACAATATCATATGAACAAGGAGAAGACTATCGTTACCTAAAAGGTACCGCGACTGAAAAAGATAAAAAGGAATATTTGTTTTATGTTAAATATAATTCTAAATTTGAAAAAGAATTGAATAAAATTCTGGATAATAATTGCAAAAATGATATAGCATCATTAAAAATAGAGATTTACAATGGTGAAAAAAATAAATAGTTATAAAACAAGTACACTCAAAAGGAGGAGAATCAATGAGTGAAAATTTAGTTACTTTAACAATTGATGGAATTGAAGTTAAAGCAAAACAAGGTACAACAATTTTAGAAGCAGCAAGAACTGTTGGAATAGATATCCCAACATTATGCTTCTTAAAAGAAATAAATGAAGTCGGCGAATGCCGTATGTGTATAGTAGAAGTAGAAGGAATGAGAGGCTTTGCTACTTCATGTATTCAAAAAGTTGCAGATGGAATGATAGTACATACAAACACACCAGCTGTTGTTGATGCAAGAAAAGTTGTATTAGATTTAATTCTATCTAATCATAAAATTGACTGCTTAAAATGTGTACGTTCAGGAAATTGTGAATTACAAAAAGTTTCAAAACAAATGAATGTACAAGACATAGAATTTACAGGAGAAATGAAGCATCACGAAATAGATGATAAATCACCATCTATAGTAAGGGATTTTGATAAATGTATTTTATGTGGCAGATGTGTTGCTACATGTAAAAAAGTTCAAGAAATTGGAGCAATAGAAAGAAGTAACAGAGGATTTGAAACATGCATTTCAACTGTTGGTGGAAAAAGTTTAAATGATGTAAACTGCACATTCTGTGGACAATGTATAATGAACTGTCCAACAGGTGCATTACATGAAAAAGAAACAATTGACGAAGTATGGGAAAAATTAAGAGACCCAGAAACAACAGTGATTGTACAAACAGCACCAGCTGTAAGAGCATCTATTGGAGAAGAATTTGATATGCAAATAGGAACAAATGCAGAAGGTAAAATGGTAGCTGCATTAAAAAGACTTGGATTTGACAAAGTATTTGATACAAATACAGGTGCAGACTTTACAATAATGGAAGAAGCAAATGAATTTATAAAAAGATTTAAAGAAAATGATACAATGCCGATGATTACATCATGTTGTCCAGGATGGGTAAAGTATGCAGAAATGAATTATCCTGAACTATTACCACATCTATCAAGCTGTAAATCACCACACGAGATGTTTGGAGCATTATTAAAAAGCTATTATGCTGAAAAAGAAAAAATTGATCCTAAAAACATATATGTAGTATCTGTAATGCCATGTATTGCTAAAAAGTTTGAAGGAAAGCGTGAAGAGCTTTCAAATGATGGTATGCAAGATGTAGATAATGTAATTACAACTCGTGAACTTGCAAGAATGATAAAACAAGCCAATATTGACTTAGCAAAATTACCAGATGAAAAATTTGACGACCCAATGGGTGAAGCTACAGGTGCTGCTGCAATATTTGGAACAACTGGTGGAGTTATGGAAGCCGCATTAAGAACAGCACAGGATGTATTAACAGGTAAAGACTTAAAAGAAATTGATTTTGAAGCTGTAAGAGGGAAAAAAGGAATAAAAAGAGCAACAGTTGAAGTAGCAGGTAAAACTTTAAAAATAGTTGTTGCAAGTGGCTTAGGTAATGCTCATAAAATAATGGAAGAAATTAAGTCAGGCAAAGCAGATTATCAATTTGTAGAAATAATGGCTTGCCCTGGTGGATGCATAATGGGTGGAGGACAATCTATAAAATCTGCAAAGACTAGATTAGATCATGATGTTAGAAAATTAAGAGCAGATTGCTTGTATACAATAGATGAAAAGAGTGCAATTAGAAAATCTCATGAAAATCCAGTTCTTAAGAAAATTTATAAAGACTACTTAGGAGAGCCTCTTGGAGAAAGAGCACATCATCTATTACATACACATTATGTACAAAGAGAAAAATACAAATTAGATTAATAGTATTTTAAATCAAGCAAATGTAATATATAAATATAATTAGAGCAAAACATAGCTGGGGTCTTCCTACTGGTCTTGCTCTTTAATTATATTTATATATTACATTTGCTTGATTTTTATAAAGTATTGACAAAACGTAATTATATAAAATTTGATTTTTTTGGTATAATTTGCTATAATATAAAAGATGTATTTATACATTATTTGCTCACAAACAACAAAGAACCAAACGAGAGGACAAAAATGAATGACAAGATAAAAAAAGTTCTTATAGACACAATGATACATAAACAACTTGTTTTGCAAAGTTGTTGGAAAATGGGAAAATATTTTTTAGCAACGGGTGAAAAGACTAAAGCTATTGAAATTATCGAAAGAGGATGGGCTCATGACAATTCAAAGTTTTCCATTAATGAATTGGAAGCACTAGCACAAATAAATGATGACCAGGCGGCGATGAGACATGCAGGAAAACAATTGCCAGACCATATGAAGGAATATCTAAAATTGCATTACCGTAATAATACACATCATCCTGAGCATTGGGAAGACGTGTCCAAAATGCCGGAGATGGATGTAGTTGAAATGGTGTGTGATTGGTATGCGCGATCAGTTCAATTTGGAACAGATTTAATTGAGTTTGCAAAAATTCGGCAAGAAAATCGCTTTCATTTTCCACCTGAAATGTTTAAAAAAATCTTAGAACTTTGTGAAGTATTAGTTAGTTTGTGAAAAGACAGGGTGCGTTTGCACCCTGTCTCTAATTAATAATTAACGATTATTATTATTTTGCTTATCATTATTTCGGTTTTGATTATTATTATTGTTGTTATTGT
>JAFWKV010000018.1 GCA_017511265.1 Clostridia bacterium
ACTTATATTTGTGCCTGCACTTGGTTTTGTAGAACTTGCAGTTATATAATACGCATCTACATTTGATGCATTATATGTAAATGTATTGTGATCTGTTACTGTTATCGCTGGTGCTGAGGTTGAGGTTGCACTACTTGTAAATGTTGTATCTGAACTGATTGTCTGGCTACTGGAGTTTGCTATTTGTGTGGTTCCCTTTTTTAATATTAATGTATGATATCCTTCTTTTAGTGTTCCTAATGGGAATATTGGTGTGTTATTTAAAATGTACATTCCGCTTGTTATATTTGCCCCATTTGAAATATCATCAGCTTTTGCTGTTAGTGTTGTTCCTTGTCCTTGTGTTAGTGTTACTTTATAGTTTGTTATTGATGCACTTTGTGCTGATACGTTTCCATTTTCATCTTTTACCCATACGTACCATGTTTCTTTTTCTGATGTACTTGTATCTTGAATGTTATTGTCGTTCCATCCACTTGTGCTTGAGGATGGCATGCTTGTTTGACTCTTACTTATTAGATATTCTGATCCTCCTGGAGCACTTACTGTAAATGTATTATAATCTTCTCTTGTTATTATTGGTGTCGCGTTATATGTACATCTTGCATAAGCTGTAACTGATGCGGGACTATTTTCACTTGGTGTCCAATTTTCTCCTCCTGTTCCCATTTCTGTTCCACCGGTTTTTTCTGTATACCACTTACATGTGTATCCTTCTTTTGATAGTTCTGGTAGTTTTACTTCTACTGGGGTCCAGTTTGCGACCATTGTTACTGTTCCTGTTTCTCTTAAGTTTCTAAAGTATGTATTTTTTGTTAGGTTTCCTGTCCATTTAGTTGATGGGTTTGAACTAGTTCCTGAGGTAGCATTATTTCCTAGTGTAGTTGATGTCCAGCCTTTAAATATCTGTTGTTTACTAGTAGATGAACCTATATTAGCTCCTGTTCCATTTGCATCTGCTGAAACTGTAACTGTTTTAGTTGGATTACTTATTTGCACATCTGTATCGTATGTTCCTGTTGATGGTTTATTTGTTCCTAGCGTTCCCCCGTTTAATGTATAAGATGTTGTATATGTGTTAGCTATAAATGTAGCTCCAATTGTTTTTGATGAGGTTATTATATCTCCTACTGTTGGATTTGATGTTCCCGTTACGTATCCACTCCATGATGATAAATGATATCCTCCATTAGCTGATGCAGTTGCTTTTACTTTATCTCCATATTTAACAGTTAACTGTGCTTGAGCAGATGATGCTGTTACACTATTTCCTAATTGTGTTTCTGTCTCTGCTTTTACTTTTCCATTGGATGGCTTATTTATAGTTATTTTGTATGTATTTCTATCAAACCACATATAGTATGTCGTAGCATCGTTTGCCAAGGCAGTTGGATTTGCCACAGATGGTGTATCTGATAATGATGGTTCTGAGGTTGTAAATCCTTTAAATGTTTGACTTGAAGCTTCTTGTGGTGTTTCATATATGTCATCTAATGTTAGTTTTGTCCCTTCTTTTACGATATATGTTTTTTTACTATTATTTAATATTTCATAATTAGAACTATTATATGTTCCCGTAGTTCCATTTATTTTTTCTAGTACATTTTGTACTTGATATTTTCTTATTGTTATACTTTTAACATCATAATTTCCAGTTTTATCTTTACATGCTAAGTAATATGTTCCTTCTTCATTTATGCTCTTTTTTAGTCCTTCTTCTTGTAAATCTGTTAGATCTTTTTCTGTATTTAAGGTTATCATTTCAGAATTTTCTGGGTTTGTCTTTCCAAAGTAGTATCCTACTACGCCTGATTTATCTGTACATTTTAATGTTAACTCTTGTCTTGATGACTTAAGTAGGGTTCCTCCTTCTATATCATCAATTTCTGGTTTTGTATTATCGGTCCACATTGCATATAGTTTTACATTCCAATTCTCATCTGCTTTTAAATTTTTTACAGTTTGCTTATCTTCGTATGTTGTTCCAGTACCATCAGGTTTGGTATTCCATCCAGCAAAAGTATATCCTTCTTTTATATATTTATTTTCTGGTAGTTTGCAATTGCCGCCATAATAACATTTTATATTCTCTGTATCTCCGCTCGTACTACCATTTCCGTCTAAATATACTTTATATTGCTTAACTTTTATTTCTTTATCGGCATGTATAATCTTATCTCCATATTTCATTTCGGCAATTACTACTCCACTTTTTTGGAGTGTTAGATTTGGAGTTGTTAATCCATTTGTTATATCATAATTTTTTTTATTTTCTGCTGGCAAGATATACGTATAATCACTACCAGTTAAAGGAAATGCCTCATTGTTTACTGATGGATATTTTATTGTAACAATTTTTTCATGTTCACTGTTTTCAGTCTCAAATATTTCTATGCTTGGAAGATTTATTGCTTCTTCACATTCTTCTTTAGTCATCAATTCAAAAGTCATCTCTCCAGTTGATTTTATTGTAACAAAAACATTTTTTTCTTCGATATTTTCACCTGTTTTTATATTGAGTACAGGTGAAGTTAATTTTCCTTCTTTTACTAAGTCTTCGACTTTTATACAATATGATTTTCCTTTAGGATATTTTTGCTCATTTTCGTGTATCAACTGTTCTGATGCATTATATACAAAAGCGTTGCCTGTTTGTTCGGCATCAATGCTTTTTTCTCTTATTTTAGTTATTAACATTGGGGCTATTAATAATAGTAATAGTCCTATAATTACTATTACTCCAAGTATTTCAGCTAGTGTAAATCCTTTATTTTTAAATCTATCAGTAAACCCTTTATTTTTCATTCTACCACCAATTATATTTTATAATAAACGGTGCTTTTATTCAATAAGTTTTTTTAAAAATAATTATGGTTCTTTAGTATTTAGCGTTTGTGATGTAAATCTTTGATGCTTTTTTATACAATTTTATTTATATCAGCATAATTAGTAAAAGGAAGCAATTATTGCTTCCTTACCAAGTTCATTTATCACTAGTGTTTGTCTCTCCTAGATATTTAAATTTACTTATATTTAAATATCTATATTTTCGTATTCGTTATCTTTAAAATGATCGAAATCGGATTCTCTAAGTAAAAACCTATATGCTGTTTTTTCAGCTAGTATAAGAAATACACATTTTGAATTTTCCTCAAGTTCGAAGTAAATAATTGGAGTATGAAGTTCTTCTTCTATATCAACCATATCATTAAAGTTTTTAATATTAACTATATCATATTTACTTAAA
>JAFWKV010000019.1 GCA_017511265.1 Clostridia bacterium
GCATCTTTTCCACTTTCTTTTAGTCTTTGCACTTCTTTTTCAGCTTCTTCTAAGGAAGAAAAATTAGAATAAAATGAATTTCCACTTGAATCATAAGCCCTAAACATTTCATTTCCATATTCATCAGTAAAGCCTGAATAAACTATTCTAACTCCATCAATTATCTCCTCATTATTTTTTGCATTTATACTATTTAAAAAACTATCTCTACTCATATTACTACCTCCTTGATTAATAGGTATACATTTATATTATATCATAAATACCAATACCAAAAAAATGCAAATATCTTATTTACTAACTTTTATCTTTCTTCCTCGTCTCTGTCTGTTTCATTTCTGTTTACTCTTTTGATTCCTTCTTCCATAACTTGCCACCTTGTTTTTGTTCCAAATTTTTCAAGCCAACTAGTAAGCATTTTCGAAGCAGTTCCCATTATACCATAAATCTCATCAACAATATCTTCTGATACTTCATCTTTAATTTTATCTTGTATCATTTTATAACTTGCCTTAGATATTTTTTCTGATACATCAGAATATCCTACTGCAAATCTGAATGCTTCTAAATTACTGTCCATTAAATTCTTATAATTCCCTTGCAAGTCACCATAAGGTCCTATTGGATTGCCTCCCATACCTGAAAGTTCAACTAATATATCTCTTGGATATTTTACTCTAAACAAATCATTAGAGCTAGTTACTTTTCCAGAACCTTTACCCGTTAAAATTCTATATCTAGTATGCACCCTGTCATTAGCATTTTTATATGTTCTTCTAGCATAAAATTGCGAAAGTGAAAAATTTTGTAATGTTCTTGTCCACATTTCGTTTAAGTTAATACTTAATTCCTTTGGAGCATCCATTGGTCTTTGGTATAGAACACCTCCTGTGCCATGATAATTAAAATAAGAATGAAGTGTTCCTTTCTCAGATAATTCTTGTAATAAACCAGCTATTGCACTAATTTCTGGTTCTATTTTAAATCCTCTTTCTGGGTCAAAACCACAATTAATTGGTCCTGGATGAATTGAGTTTATATTGCTATATCTCAAATTATTTTTAAATACTTGGTCATTTGGATCTAGCTCTCCACTTAGAATTCTAGTTATCACATCATTATATTCACTATTAGCTTGAGGGTCTATTCCATTGGCATTAGCACTCCATATTTGAAGAATTCCTTTTGGAATATCTGGATATTGTGTAAGAATTTCTCTTACTCTTTCTCTTATTCCTGAATATTTTTCTGGTATGCATGTATAATCTACACCTTTGAACATTTCTTGAAAGTGCTTCAAATGTTCTGGATCTCTATCTGGCAATGTTTCTTGAATTCTCTGCTGAATTCTATTAATTTCTTCACCATTTCCTTCCTCTTCTGCCTTTGCTAATTCTTTTCGTAATTCAGCATTTTCTCTATTTCTTTTTATTGCCTCTGCATCATCGCTTATATATCTCATATAGTATTCTTTGCACATTTTCTCTGCTTCTTCTGATGGCATGTCTCTAGGAATTATCTGCCTTATTGCAGAAGTTGAAATTAAATATCCCTCTGGATTAAGTATTGGAATAAAATGAATTTTATACTCACTTAAATTAATTCCGTCAGCATTCTCTCTTTTGGAAAGTTGTTCCATCAAATTCATGACAAAATCTGCAGATATTATTTCACATCCGTGTGTTGCACCTGTTACAACAATTTCTTTACTTCCATTTCCTATAGTGTAATGATGAATTGGCAAACCATATGTGGTTGTTTCCAAATCTTCCTCCTGATTTATTCTACCTTGTGCTACCATTTGTTCAAGCCTTTGTTCAGCTTGTTCATAATCCATTATTTTATTCATTTGAGCCTACCTTTCTATTTTTACTACATTATACTACATTATGTTACTTTTTGTAAATATTTATTAGTGCATAGCAGTTTAAATATTTTTTAAACCCATACAATAGATGTATTATATTATACTATAATAAGCAACAGAAAAAAGAAAATATTCACGAAAACTAAAAAATAAACTTTGGAAAGTGTCCCCAAAGTTTATTTTTTTTATAATGTCTGACTTATGTCTTTTTTATTTTTCTTTTTTTCTTCAACTGCAGGTGGAATTAAAGCATTATAGTTTTCTCCATCAAAGACTTCTACTTCAACGGTTCTTGTTAAAACATCCTTATATTGATAAGAAACATTTCTCTCGTTTTCTTCATACTTAACCACAAAAATATTTGGATAAGCTTTTTCAAGTGTTGCAGATTTTTCAAATAATCTACTTCTTCCAAGTGAGCCTTTCACTTTTATTTTTTGTCCTACAATTTCCTTAATATTCGTTTGTAAAGTTGTAATATCATCTTGGTAAATCATTTTATCACCTACTTTTCTTAATCTAAGTCGAATCATATCACTTTCTGTCAAAAAAGTCAAAGTTTTTTATGTTTACCATTTTCTCTCTTTCAGCTCTGCTCTAGGAGTTTCGAGAAATATTACATTTATATTACATTTTTAAGTTAGCTCTTAGGAGCAGAAGCAAGTTAGAGGTAACTTATGTCAAAAAGTTGTTAAAAGAAGGCTGTTTTTTATTTTATATACATCTCAGGATTGATATATCCTCCATCTTTTATCATTTCAAAATGTAAATGTGAACCATCTGCAGATTCAAATACTCCAGAATTTCCTACTTTTGCAATAACCTCTCCCTGCTCTATTTTGTCTCCTTCTTTTACAATATTAACTTCTCTTAAACATGTATAAACTGTTGAAAATCCATCATTATGTTCGATTGTAATACTCCATCCATATCTTGGATCATTTTTTATTGATTTTACTGTTCCTGAGGCACTTGCCTTAACTTCATCTGATGCATTTGCTTGTATGTCTATTCCTCTGTGGGTAACCCATTCTTGTAAAGTGTCAGAATAAACTAAACTGTCCATTGAATAGTCTTTGTATATATCTCCCTCTACTGGTTTAATAAATTGTTTTTTTTCACTTTCTTCTTTTATTTCTTGGTTATTTATTTTGTCTTCAGCTTGATTACTGTAATCATTTTTATTTTCATCTTCTTCATTTTTTTCGTTGTTGCTTTTTGGTGCAGATTCTTCAATAATTACCATGTTGTTATCCTGTTCTTCTATTGTTTCGTTTATTACAATAGGTGCATTACTTCCTATCTCATCGCTTAATACACTATTTATTCTGGTATTAATTTCAGAACTTGTTGATAAAGTATAATTCGAAAACTCATATTCTTTTGTAGAGGCAAGTCTATCCACTTTCTCCTGTTTAATAGATAGAAAAATTGCAAAGGCTAATAGTGTAACTGATATAAAAAATCCAATAACACTTATCCATCTTTTACTCTCATTATTATTGTTAGTATGCTTTACTTTGTTTTCTTTTGCCATAGTATATCCTCCTAAAAATAATTAATTATATTATTACCATATTTTAGATTGATATACTTTTTTAGGAAAAATTTATTACCTTATTACTTATTAATGAGCAAAAGGGATAGGCACTACCTATCCCTTGCTGATGCTTTATGAAACTACTATTCCTCTTCTTTCTCAATAACATTATAGTTTTCTTCAAATGTATCAATTGGCAACTCCTGAAAATTTATTATATCTTCATTGTGTGCCATTGCTACAATAACCTTGTCATTTTCTTGACTAGGTACGGCGACCAAATCAACTATATCAGATAAGAAGCTTTCATCAGTTTTTTCCTGTTCAACTTCTACGAACTCTTTTTTTTCTATTTTATGCTTAACATATCTTGTCCACCAGCGATGTTTTTCTTCATTGAAAAAAATACCTATATATCTTAAGTATGTAATTACAGCGGGTATTGTCGGTATTAAAAATATCGTTAGAACAGTTATAGGATCAATCTTCACTTTCGTTTCAATTGTTATTGATATTTCAAAAATCAATATAGTGCAAAAAACTCCAGTTGCCAGCATTATTGTCCTTTTTTGAGCTTCTTTTTCTATTTTTTTCCGTATCTTTGTCATTGTAGTTCCTCCATATCATTATTGCATCGATAGTTCTTTAAGCTTTATTATTAGCTTAAAGACTAAAAAATCACTTTATATATTATACCATATTTTACTATATTATTTCAATACTTTAAAGATTAATTAATTCTACTCCAGTGTAAAAGTGTTTTATTATTTCTTCATAACTTGCTCCATTTTTAGCCATGCTGTCTGCACCTGTTTGGCTCATCCCAACGCCGTGCCCATATCCTTGTACTTCAAAGAAGATTTCATTTTCATTTGTTTGTACTTTAAAATTAGCAGATTTTAAACCTACTATATTCCTAAACTCAATCCCTGATATTTTGATATTTCCAACCTGTATAGTTTTTACTCTATTTGAATTAGTATATTCAACTACTTTTATACAATCTTTATTATTAAAGTCAATTTCGAAATTTTTATATTTTTCTTTTATTTTTTTTATAAATTCTTCTTTACTAAGAATTACTTCAGAACTATACTGGGCATAGGCATCTTCTCCAGATGTTTGTACTGATTGTAGATATGGAAAATCTGTTCCGCCCCAAACATTAACTGGTATTTCAGTAATTCCTCCACTATTAGAATGAAAAAAAGCATCTATAGGTTCTCCATCATAAGTTATAATTTTGCCTTTCGTTGTATTAACAGATATTTCTATTTTTTTCCAAAATTCTTCTTTATTGTTATTATCCCATTTTGCTAATCTATCATCTTTTGAAATCCAAGCTTGGCAGCAACTTGGATTATCACAAATATCTGCTTCTTCATGTTTATTGTTGTTATTTTTTATTGAATAAATTGTATATGTTCTAGCTACAACAGCTTGTGCATTTAGAGCTTCTTGTTCAAATTGAGCTGGCATTTCAGCAGAAACAACTCCAAGTAGGTATGTATCTAGTGGAAGTTTTTCTTTTTCTCCAGTTGTACTGTGTAATAATTCTATGTTAGAATATTGACTGTAAAGGTAAGGTTGCTCGTTATTCTCTTTAATTTCTTTTGTTTCTTCTATATTTACATTTTCTATAATATTCTCTTCTATTCGTTTTTCTCCAACATTAAAATTGCTTTTTGTAAAAATAATTGGTAAACCAAATAATGCTATAAAAAATATAATAAATATAACAATTATTTTTTTCATTTTGCTCTCCTTTTTATTATTTAAAAAGTTTTATCTATGCCTCTTCTAAATCTTTTCTTAGTGTTTTTAGTGCTTTCTTTTCTAGTCGTGAGACTTGGACTTGGCTTATCCCTATAATGTCAGCAATTTTTTGCTGAGTTTGTCCTTTGTAATATCTTAAATAAATCAGTTGCTTTTCTTTATCATTTAATTTTTTTATACTGTCAATTAAAGATATTTTTTCAACTATTTTTTCTTCGCTATTATCTTTTGAACTTATTCTATCTAATAAGCTTATTCTATCATCATCTATTTTTCCATCTAAAGATTCAGGCATGCTTGATGACTCAATTGCTAAAATAATACTTTCTTCATTTGCCGATAATTTTTTAGACAATTCTTTTATAGTTATATTTGGATTTTCCTTTTTTTCAACATCAATTTTAGTCGCAAGCGTTTTTAGCTCTCTTGACACTTTTACAGGTCCGTCATCTCTTAAAAATCTTTTTATTTCACCTATTATATATGTTACAGCAAATGTTGATAGCATTACATTATATGAGAAATCAAATTTTTGTATTGCTTTTACTAATCCTATTGCTCCAATTTGTTGAATTTCTTCCATATCATATCCTCTGTTTTCAAACCTTCTTGCTATACTGTATATTAGTCCGTAGTTTTCTTTTACGATTTCGTTTAGAGTGTTCTTGTTTCCTTTTTGAGCTTGCTGAATCTTATTTTTTAAGTTTTCATTCATTTGCATCTCCTTTATATCTCTGCCAATAGTAACTGTCAAAAAGTTTTTTTCCTATTAACAAATAGCTTTGCTTTCTTGTTTTATGTTTATTTTTTTACGCATTACTATTCTTGTACCAAATCCTAGTGATGACTCTACTCTAATTTCATCCATAAAGCTTTGCATAATTGTAAATCCCATTCCTGATCTCTCTTGATTAGGTTTTGATGTATATAGTGGTTTCATGGCAACTTCAACATTTTCTATTCCTTTTCCATTATCTAAAATTTCAATTTCAATTGTATTTGAAATTATTTTTGCTTTTATTTCAACTATGCCGTCTTCACTATCATATCCATGTATTATGCTATTTGTTACAGCTTCTGATACTGCTGTTTTTATATCTGATAATTCATCTACTGTTGGGTCTAATTGAGAAATAAATGCGGCAATTGTTATTCGTGCAAATGATTCATTACATGGTTTACTAACAAATTTTAATATCATTTCATTATCATATAATCCCTTCACTTTTTTCCTCCTTATCTAGATTATTTAATATTTGATTGTGGATGTTTTCTTTCTGTTGCTTGATTTTATATTTTTCTTCTTGTTCAGCTATTTTTATTATTCTTGAAACTCCGCTCATATCAAAAATTTTTTTGGTAGTTTTATGTACATTTATAAGTTCAAGTTCTCCTCCTAACATTTTTATTAATTTGTATCTTCCTAATACCATTCCTATTCCCGAACTGTCCATAAAAGAAATGTTACTAAAATCAAATACAACTTTTCTTGGAATAAATCTTTCAATTTCATCATCAATTTTCCTCCTAACTTTATCAGCAGTATGCTGATCAATTTCTTCTGTTAATTCAATCATTAACAGCTTGTCTTCTCTTGAATAGATAATATTCATTTTTTCCTCCTAACTTTTATTTAGTTCAATTTGTATAGTGATTTTGCCCTAAATAAAAAGAACTATAAATATTATAGTTCTTTTTTACATATATTTCCATAGAAAGTTTTGTCGAACTTTTAGAAGATTTCGACACTTATTATTATCTAAAATGTAGATAAAATTATATTAATTACACTTGCTGTTTCCTTGTAATTTAAATCTTCAATTGCACGATAATTAATAACTTTAATTCTACTATTTATATAATAATTTTTGTAATTCTTTTATTCTTTGTTCAATATTGTTAATTTTTTCATCATATTCTTTTTGTTTTTCTTTTATTTGTTTGACCACATTTTCAGGTGCTTTTGCTAAAAAGTTTTTATTATTTAGTTTTGCATCTGTCCCTTGTTTTCCTTTTGATAATTTTTCTTTCTCTTTTTCCAGTCTTGTGATTTCATCTTCTATATTTATCAAATCCTCAAAAGGAATAAATATTTCAATGTTATTCGAAACCACATTTGTTGCATTTTCAGGAATGTTATTATTTTCATTTCTAATAATGATTTCATCAGCAAATGCTAGTTTTTTGATAAATTCATTTGACTGTTCTAATTCATTCTTATATTTAGTAGTAACCGCAATTATTTTTGTTTTTTTAGTAGGATGAACATTCATCTGTGCTCTAATGTTTCTTATTTCTGTAATAATTTCTTTTACTTCTTCAATAAATTTTTCTTCATCTTCGTATATATCTTTTTCATTATATTCCGGATATTTACTAATCATTATACTTTCATCATCATTGTATAAACATCTATAAATCTTTTCTGTTATGAATGGCATAAATGGATGGAGAAGTTTTAGTGAATCTCCCAACACTTTATTTAGTATATATTGAGCAGTTGCTCTTGTTTCACAATTTTTATCGTATAATCTTGTTTTTACTATCTCAATATACCAGTCACAAAATTCATTCCAAATAAACTCATAAATTCTATCTAGTACAACTCCTAAATTGTAAGCTTCCATATTTATATTAACTTCTTTGATTAGTCTATTTAGTTTTGTTAAAATCCATTTATCTTCAACTGTAGGTTTTACTTCTTCATTTCCGTCATAATCTTCTAAATTCATTAAAACAAATTTTGATGCATTCCAAATTTTATTTGCAAAATTCTTAGCTGAGTCAAGTTTTTCAGGCATATATTTAATGTCATTTCCCATTGTTGTTCCAGAGATTACTGAAAATCTTAAAGCATCTGCACCATATTGCTCTATTACATCTAATGGGTCTATACCGTTTCCAAGTGTCTTTGACATTTTTCTACCTTGGCTATCTCTAATAATTCCATGAATTAGAGTATCTGGAAATGGAACTTGATTTGTAAATTCTAAACCTTGAGTCATCATTCTTGATACCCAAAATGTTATAATATCAAAGCCAGTTACTAATACATTTGTTGGATAATATCGCTTAAAGTCCTCACTTTCCTCATTTGGCCATCCTAATGTAGAAAATGGCCATAGAGCTGAACTAAACCATGTGTCTAAAGTGTCTTCATCTTGGTGTAGTTTTTCAGACCCACATTTTTCGCATTTTTCTGGCGTGGCTTTACTTACGTTAATATGTGCACATTCTTCACAGTAATAAGCTGGAATTCTGTGTCCCCACCAAAGTTGTCTTGAAA
>JAFWKV010000020.1 GCA_017511265.1 Clostridia bacterium
AGTAGATATAAAAGAAGCACAAACAGAAGTAGAAGTAAAATTAAATAGTGAAGAATGGACAAATGAGAAGCAAAATGAAGTAACATTTGAAGTAAAATTAAATTCAAATGGAGCAAAATACAATATGTATAAAAATCCTAGCATAAGAATGGAATTACCAGGAGAAGTAGAAAAGGTAATATTAGGAGAAAGCTCATTATTATATGGAAATGGATTAGAACTACAAGAGGTAAAATTAGAAGAAAATGAAAATGGAAGCAAAGCAATAGTTGCAATTATTACAGGAACACAAACACAGTACATTGAAAACAATTTAGATATAGAAACATATTTACAAATACCAGCTGTAGTAATACTAAAAAAAGATTTATCAGTAGATACATCTAAAATAAAAGTAAATTGCTCAAATGGATATACAGTAGACAATACTATAGAAGAAAAAGGTTTTGAAAAAGAAATAAAACTAGAAAGTTATAAAGACAGTGAACAAAATCAAGAAACAACATCAGATGATAATCAAATTTTTTCACAAATAAATTCACAAGCAATAGTAGTTGATAATACAGAACAAAGCATAAATAACAACCTAAACTTAGAAGTAGTACCAACAAAGGGAGAAAAAGTTTTAAATGATGGAGACATTGTTTATGAAGGTGAATTTATCAAATACAATATAAAAGTTACAAATACATCTGATAAAGATATAGAAAATGTAAAAGTTGTAACAACAATACCAGAAGGAGTAACTTATGGAGAACTAGAAGCTGAGTACTTTAAAGTTACAGGAAAGTATGAATACAACTATGATGAAAATATTAGAGAAAAAACAATAGACATTGGAACAGTAAAAGCAAATAAAAGTATAACTAATTATTATGAAGTAAAAGTTAATAACTTATTTGAAGAAACAGAAAGCAAACAAATACAGACTGAAATAAAATTATATAATAACAATGTAGAAAACAAAACATATACAATTAAAAATATAATAAATCCTTCAGATGTACAAATATTTATGGGAGCATTTCTTGATGGAGAAAAAGATGCGTGGGATTACGATATAAAAATAAATAGTAAAGAAAATAAAAAAGCAAATGTAACATTTAAATTACCAGAAAATTTTGATACACAATATATTTTTGACAGAAATAAGAAAGAAACAGTATATGATCTTAGTGAAGAAAAAAATAACATAATAACAGTTGACCTAGAAAGCAATAGCAATTATGTACTAAGAGGAAAATTTAATTATGAAAAAATATTAGAAAATATCGATACATCAAAAAATCCTGACATTTGGATAAATGCTTATGCACAGATCAATGACAATGAAAAAATATATAATTCCAATGAAACAAGAATATTGTTTTCATATGATAATGTTTCAATAACTGTATCTTCTAGCAATGAAGGTGAAACTGTTAAATATGGAGATAAAATTAATTATGATATAAAAGTAAAAAATATTAGAAAAACTAATATAGATGACACAAGCTATTCTTCACTATCACTAAGAGTAACAGACTTTTTACCTAAAGATGTTAATCCAGTTAGTTTAACATATACACCTTGGGTAGGAGAAAAAACAGATGTGAAGTACGAAACTGACGAAAACGGTGAACAAATAGAAACAAGCTATCTACTAACAGGAAATTATTATGAGGGAGAAACAATTACAGAAGACATTAGTAATATTATAGAAGATGAAAATGAGCAAGATTTGGCTAATGTAGACTTAAATATTTTAGTACCTTATGAAAAAGAAGTAATAATACACGTAGAAACAACCGCTGGATTCGTAACAGAAAAAACAAAAATAGAAAATAATGCAACTATTTCTGGATATTTAATTAGTGCTAAGACATCAAATAGTGTTACACATAATATTTTACCATTTAATTATGAAGAATCACAAAAAGAAGACGAACCAGAAGATAAAGACAATAAGGGTGAACAAGATAAAAAAGACGATCCAGATGACGAAAAAAATGATGAAAACAAAGAAAACACAAATACAAAAGAAAATTATAGTTTATCTGGTATAGCGTGGATAGATGAAAATGAAGATGGTGAAAGACAATCAAACGAAGCATTACTTCGTAATGTAGAAGCAATGTTAGTTGATTTAAATAATTCACAAGCTATAAAAGAAAAAACACAGACAGACAGTAATGGTAAATACAATTTTAATAATATTCAAGAAGGTAATTATGTAGTAATATTTAAATATGATACAAATTTATATAGAATCACAGAATACAAAAAAAGTGGAGTACAACAAGATTTAAATTGTGATTTTGTAGAAGATACTATAACAATTAATCAAAAACAAGAAAAAGTTGGTGTAACTGATTCTATAAATGTAAAATCAAACATTACCAATATAGACATAGGCTTAATAAAAAATAAACAAAAAGAATTAAAAATTGAAAAATATATAAATAAAGTAACTGTTACAACAAACAAAGGCAAAAATGAAATTAATTATAATGATAAAAAACTTGTAAAAACAGAAATAAGAGCCAAAGAAATTGATGGAGCTGAAGTTAAAGTACTATATAGAATAGTAGTAACTAATAATGGTGATTCAAAAACAAATATAGGAAATATAATTGAGAATATTCCAAATGGATTTGAATTTTCTGGAACACTAAATAGCAATTGGGTAAGATATACAGACACAAAATTAATAAATACAAGTGCTAAAAATTATAGTTTAGAATCAGGGGAATCAGCAGAATTTTTTATAACACTAAAAAAACAGATGACAAGTGATACAACCGGTACATTTAAAAATGTAGTAGAATTAGATAATATGAATAGTAGTGCAGAATTAATAATTTCAGTTAGTACTGGAATGATAACATATGTAATAATTGCAGTAGCTATTCTAATAGGCCTATTATTTACATTACTAATTTTCAAATTTGGTATAAAAAATGTAACTAAAATTAGTATGTTTTTACTTATAGTTTCTTTAACAATATTCCAAATAGGAATTAAAGACGTATTTGCAGTTGATGCAAGATTTAGATGGCATGGATATATTAGTAAAAATATAGGTGATTATACATTTGACAAAGATACAAGCGAAAAAGCTCATTGTACTGAACAAAACGGAAAAATCTGTCATGGAGTTTGTGATGCTCCTCAAAGTAATATATATGCTGTTGATTTTGTTGGATATTTTATAAAATCAATTCAAAATAAAGATACTAAGACAAGTGGAAAAAAGCCAACAATTACATTAACTAAAGAGAATAAAAAAGATATTCAAATGAACATATCAGGACAAAATTATGTATTTGGACCATTTAAGGTAAGCTGCAGTGAGAAAAATGCAACATATAAAACGGAAGTATATAAATCTGACGGAAAAACAAAGATGAGTACTAAAAATTATACAATAACAGGTGATAAAAATAGTTTTTATATAAATATACCTATTTCGAATTTTGAAGGGATATCGAGAGTAAAAACTACAGCTTCTAAAAAAATGAAAAATCCAGTGAAGACTCAAATATATGGTAAAGTTACATACGAACCTGATAGAGGGCATACGACATGTCAAATAATCCAAACTGACGGCACTATTCTTGTTGATACTGAGGAGCCAGATCCTGAATATGTTACTCCAAAGGCTTCTGTTGAATGGACAAAATTTGACTTACTTGGTTCACTAGATATTCTCAAAAAAGACGCAGACAGCAATAAGGGGCTACCAAATGTAACAATAAATGTAAAATGTGATGCAGTAAATTATAATAAAGATCACAAAACAGATGCTAATGGAAAAATACATATAGACAACTTAGAACCAGGTACATATACATTAAAAGAAACATCAAATCTAGGATATGGATATGATGGTAATGCAACAGGCTCAGTTACTGTAAAAGCAGGTGAAACTGCTTCAGCTACATTAACAAATCAAAAAGAAACAGGAAAATTAATTATAGAAAAGAAAGACAAAGACAATTCAAATATAAAATTGGCAGGAGTACAATTTAAACTAAAGAAAGACGGAAGCTATGTAAAACTAAATGGCGCAAGTAGTTTAACAGGAACACAAACAATAACTGCAGAAACTAATGCAAATGCAAATGGTTCAGATGCAACCATATTAATTACAGATGCAAATGGAAGAATAGAATTAAATGACATACTAACTGGAAGTTATTCATTAGAAGAAATAAGTGTAAGCAATAATTACTATGAATTAGACGGTAATTACATATATAACGGTAATGATAAAGTAGGAAATGATGCTAATGGTAAGCCAAATAGTATACCAATTTCAATAACTAGAAACAATACTTCAACAGTAAATGTAAATAATAGGAGAAAATATGTAGATTTATCAGGCTATGTATGGGAAGACGGTCTAATAGGAGGAAAAGGAAGCGGATATGACTACAAACGAGGTACTAATGCAAAAGACTACGATTTACAAGGAATTATAGTAAGGCTAAAAGAAAAAGTTGAAAATGGTAATGATATTATAGTACGAACAGAAGTAACAAAAGAAATTGAAGAACAAAATGGTGAAAAACAACATGGTAAATACAAGTTTGAAAAAATAGAAATTGACAAACTAAATAATTACTACATAGAATTTGAATATGATGGACTAATATACACAACAGGAAAAACATTTAAAGAAATTCAGGGAGAATCAAATCAAACATCTAAAGCTATAGAAACAAATGCAGAAAGAACAAGCCTTAATAACCATTACCAAGAAGTAACAGCAGGAAATCAAAAAGATGAAGGAAAAGCTACAAAAAAAGATAATTCAGCATTTAATATAAAATATAATACACATCCAGAACAAACAGGCGAAAATTATGTAGAAGCATATTCTGAATATGAAAATTATACAAAATTTAACAACTTAACTAAAAAAGGACAAAACTACAAAAATGTAAGTGAAATGTATAGTTATAGTAATTATGCAGAAATTAATAAAATAACTGCAAATACAAATGATACAGCATATAAAGTATTAGGTACAGGAACAATAACAAATAATGGAGATGGAGCAGAAACAGAAAATAGTATTAGACAAAACCAAATAACAGAATTAAAAAATAGAAACTGCTGTTTAATCCAAAGAGAACAGGTTGACTTATCAATATCAAATGATATTGACAATGTTAAAGTTAGTGTAAATGGATACACAAATACTTATAAATATGGAGCTTCAACAGCATATAAAGATCCAGATAAGTGGTTAAAAAACTTTAGACTAGACGTTAAGCAAAACAAATATGGTTACACAAGACCATTATATCCATCAGATATATTAAAAGACGGAAATGACACATGCAAAGTATGGATAACATATAAAATAACAGTAAGAAACAATTCAAATTCAGTATCTGCAAAAGTAGGCAAATTAACAAATTATTATGATGCAAGATATACTTTAACTGCATCTGGAACAACAACAGAATTAAAAGGAGATGTAGCATGGTCTGAAAGCACTGGCAAAGGTGGATATAATGCAATAAAAACTGATTCAATAAAAGACTATACTATAAATGCAGGAGAAAATAAAGAAATATATGTACAATATGAATTAGATAAGTCTGCAGTATTAGATGTGTTAAAAGGATACTATACATTAGAAAATATTGTTGAAATAGGAGCTTATACAACTTTACAAGGTGAAAACATTTATGCAAGTATTGACAAAAATTCAGCACCAGACAATGTGGAGATAAGCAGAAGTGAAAATAATAGTACAATTATAAGCCAAGCAGAAGATGATACTGCAAAATCGCCAACACTTACAATGCAACTTACAGAAGCAGAAAGAACAATTACAGGAAGAGTATTTGAGGATAAAACAGCAGATGGAACAACAGAAAATGAAACAAGATTAGGTGATGGTGAATATAAAGAAGAAGACGGAAAAGTACAAGGAGTAAAAGTTGAATTATTGTACTTTGATGAAGCAAACACAGAAAAACATTTACAACCTGCAAAACTTTATAAATATCAACAAAGCGATAATAGCACGTATGAACGTATCACAGATGATAATGCAATAGAAGCAGTAGTTACAACAAATGAAGATGGTATATATGAATTTAGTGGAATATTGCCAGATAAATATATTTTAAGGTTTACATATGCAAATGGAAATGTTGTATATAAAGCAAATAGTTCAGGCACTAAGGAGATTGATGTAAATAACTATAAAGCTACAATAATAACATCAGATGTAATAAAACAAGCACTAAACAATAATAATATAGTAGGAGATAATTCAACAGCAACTACAAACATTACAGGTACAGATTTTGCAAGCGACAAATGGTATTTAATAGACGAAAATAATTATTCAGATGCAATGGATACAAACGAAACTATAGAAAAAGAAAATACTGTAAACACTATAAATTACAAAAATGCAAGAATAGCAACATCAAAAGAAGCATATTCAGGTGCTATGAATGTCCAAATAGAATTTGATGTTAACGAAACAGGTACAACAACAGACCCAATAAATACAACAGTAGACGCTATACAAGGTATTGAAGTAGAGAATACTGATGGAACAGTAAAATATCTAGAAAAACTACTTAAAGCAAAAACAGATAAAATAGATTTTGGTATTGTACAAAAAGCAAAACATATAACAGATTTATATAAGGATATAGAAAACATTAAAATAACACTTGCGAATGGACAAGTAATAGTAAATGGAAACCCTGCAAATGGACTAAACTATGTTAAATATTTACCAGAAACAAATAATAGAAAAGCTAAATTAAACATAGAAATAGACAACGAATTAATATATGGATCACAGATGGAAGTAACATATAAAATTACAGCAACAAATAAATCAGAGTTAAATTATAGAACACCAGACTATTATAAATATGGTACACCAGGAGGAGAGAATGATAAAGAAACTATTACAGTATCAAAAGTAATAGATTACTTGGATAATAATTTAGTAATTGATAATATATCTAACAATAATATAAATGCAACAAAAATGAACGAAACACAAATAATGCTAAATGGAGAAGATATAAATGCAACAGATTATTTAGCAGACGATGTAATACAAGTTGCTAAAAAGTATAATAATATACTTATTCTTACAAGTGTTAAAGAGTTAAAACCAACAGAGAATGAAACATGGTCTTATACTGCAAGTAGGATATTAGCAACATCAGATAGTTTAGCATTTGATAATGATGTAGAAGAAATTGAATTAAAAACTACACCAACACCATCAGAAGGAACTACGCCAGGAAATTATAATCCTGAAAATCCAATAAATGTTGAAATAGACAACTATAATAGTGAACTAGTCATTACTCCACCAACAGGTGAAAACAGAAATTATAATATATATATAATAAGCATAGCATCAGCACTAATATTAATTGCCGGAATTGCAATAATTAAGCTTAAAAAATTATAAAAACTTACGGAAATAAGACACTTGAAATGTTTTTTTACAAAAACATTTCAAGTGTCTTTAATTTGTAAAGAAAATATAAAAAAAATGTAATAAAAGGCAAAAAAAAAGCTTCCGTATTAGGACAGAAAAAGACATCAACAATTCAGAAAATACTACCATTTACAAAGGAAAAAAAATAAGTATAATTTATATTAATATATTACAGTGTAACAAGTGTGCACAAAGGAGGACAAAGCAATGCCTAAATTAAAAATAAAAACAATAGAAAAATTGATAACTGGTGTAACAGCAATTATTGTAATGTTATTAATGGCAATTTTTACTATCAAATTACTAAAAATACCAGTAAGTATTGCTGTGGATAAAGTTGAGCCAAAAATTGAGGCAAATCTAAATAAATATGTAAATTACAAAATATCTGAGCAAGAAAAGGGCACACTTGTACAATATAGCATACGAACAGGAGTTAAGTATCAGGACAATCAAAATTATGTACCTTTACGTGAAAGTGAGATAAATGTTGATTTTGATAGGATTGATAACAAATATCCATTTTCAGTAAAAGTAATAAGTCAAAATACACAAGCAACAAATGGGAACAATCAAGCAAATTTTGCATACAACAGCTCTACAGGAAAACTCATAATTTATGCATCAAATAAAAATGAATCAGAACAAGCAATATACAATAATGGAAATAAAGATGAAAAAGATGAATATACAATAGCTTGCTACTATGACACATATTCAGAAAATAAGCCACAAAGAACAGCAAAATTTAATATAGATGTAAAATATCAATTCTTTACAGAAGATAATACACAAGTAAGTAAAAATGGAGAATTTAGCAAACAAGTAAGTGAAACAATAGGAAATTTAACATCAATACAAACAGAAACAGATGAAATATATAATGGGAATATAAAATCAAATATAATAAATGGAACACAATACGCAACAGATTATAAAGAAAAACAAAAAATAGAAATAAGCAAAAAAGAACTACAAGAAAAGCTACAACTTGCAGAAAATAATACATTTATACAAATAAGCAGCAATGAGCAAGGAGAAGAAGTAACGCAAAATATAGGAAATAATAAAAATTTAGTATACAAAACAACAAAGATAAACAAAAGAGAGATACAAAACCTATTGGGAGAAAATGGAACACTTCAAATAACAGATTTACAAGGTAACATATTAGCACAAATAAATAAAGACACACAATATGCAGAAGACGGAACATATACAATAGTGTACATGCTAGAACCTGAAGCAATAGTAGTAAAAACAAGTAAAATACAAAACGAAGGAATACTTAGTTTAGAGCATACAAAAGAAATAAAACCAACAATGACAAATATAGCAAATACAAAAATACAGACAACAACAGAACTAAAAGGAACAAAA